>JANYKH010000286.1 GCA_025358235.1 Chloroflexota bacterium | reverse complement strand
TGGCCTGCAGCGCCCCGATGATCCCGTTCAATATTTGACTGTCCCGCGCCTCATCCTCGGTCTGGGTCAAATGGATTGTGACCCGTGGTTTAACTATTTTGGGCGGGTCGGGTTCAGGGGGAGGGGGAGGTGGTGGCGCTGTCTGTTCTTGCCCGGCCACATAGGGCTCTACCTGGTCGCAGATCAGTTGCAGGCGGTCTTCTTTTACTCTCACCTTGCCTTTAATGAGCAGTTCCGCGCCCTCGCGCCAGAGATTAGCAGAGGCATCATAAACGCGCGGCCAGGCCATCACTTCAACCTCGCCGCTGAAGTCCTTCAGCACGGCGCTGATGAAGCCTTTTTTGTCTCTGGTCAAAAGGTGACTGAGGGAAGACACCCGCCCGGCAATAGTCTTCGGTTCGCCGTCCATCTCGGCGTCGATTTCCCCGAGGAGGGCGGTGCCGGTTGGCACAAAAGCCTTTTCGGAAAGGCAGACCCCCAGCAATTCACGCTCCCAGGTTTCTTTTTCCTGGTTCGTGACTGTGCCGGGTTCCATTTCCAGACCGGGACCGGGCATGGCGGAGTTATCGCCGATTATGTCAAATAGAGTGGTCTGGCCGGTCTCCTTCATCTGCTGTTCACGCTGGGCAAAGGCCAGAATGCGCCCCACGTTGGTAATCAGCTTACCGCGGTCGTCAAAGCAATCAAGCGCGCCTGCCTTGATCAGACTCTCCAGCACGCGCTTGTTGATACCCTGCAAATTACAGCGACGGCACAGGTCTTCGACTGACTTGAACGGACCGTCTTTCTCACGGATTTTTATAATGGGCTCGACCGCGTTGCGGCCGACGTTCTTGATGGCGTTAAGGCCGAAGCGGATATTCTGTTCGCCGTTGGCGTCCTTTTCCACCGAGAAATCGACGTCGCTCCGGTTAATATCCGGCGGCTCGACTTTAATTTTCAGGCGGCGGCAGTCCGCCACGTAGCCGGTGATCTTGGTGGGGTCAAGCAGCACCGTCAGGTAAGCGCTCATGTATTCCGCCGGATAGTTGGCCTTGAGATAGGCCGTCTGGTAGGCGATGAGGGCGTAACTGACGCTGTGCGCCTTGTTGAAGGCATAACCGGCAAACGGCAGAATCAGCGCGAATACATCCTCGGCTACCCCCTGCGAATATCCTTTCGCCATCGTGCCGGAGATGAAGTTGGCTTTTTCTTTTTGCATTACTTCCGCGATTTTCTTGCCCATGGCCTTGCGGAAAATGTCCGCCTGGCCGAGGCTGTAACCGGCCAACGCACGCACGATAAACAAAACCTGGTCCTGGTAGACAATGATGCCGTAGGTCTCCTCCAGGATGGAGGCCAGGACGGGGTGGGGATAAACTACTTCCCGCCGTTTGTACTTGGAATCGATGAATTCGGGGATATGTTCCATGGGGCCGGGCCGGTACAGGGCGATCATGGCGGCGATATCGCTGAACGTGCTGGGCCGCAGTTCCTTGATATACCGGCGCATGCCGCTGCTTTCAAGCTGAAACACGCCCGCGGTGTGCCCCGAAGACAGCAAATGAAATGTTTTCTCATCCTGTTCCGGCAGGTTATAGATGTCGATTTCCTTGCCGCAGGACTTTCTAATATTTTCGACGGCTTTGCCGAGGATGGTGAGGTTAGAAAGCCCGAGGAAGTCCATTTTCAACAAACCGATTTTAGCGATATCGCCCATCGGGAACTGGGTCATGACCAGATCGCGTTCCTGAGTACCATCGCGGCTGGACCGCTGTAAAGGCACGTGTTTGGCCAGAGAGTCTTTGGCGATGACTACGCCCGCCGCGTGGGTACTCGCGTGGCGGGAAATGCCTTCCACTTTCATGGCGGAGTCCACCAGATTACGGACGGTGGAGTCCATGTCATAAGCCGATTTAAGTTCGGGGCTTTCTTCCAGAGCGCGTTTCAGGGTCATGCCCACGGCGTTCGGCACGAGTTTGGCCACCGCATCTACGCTGCCGTAAGCCATGCCCAGGGCGCGGCCCACGTCACGCAGGGCAGCCTTCGCGCCCAGTGTGCCGAAGGTGATAATCTGGGCGACATGGTCCCGACCGTATTTGGCGGTGACATAGTCGATAACTTCCTGACGGCGGTCGTCCTGGAAGTCCATATCAATATCAGGCATATCCTTGCGCTCGATGTTCAGGAAGCGCTCGAAGACCAGTTTGTGCTTCATAGGATCGACATAAGTGATGCGCAGACAGCGGAGCACGATGCTCGCTGCAGCGCTGCCCCTGACGCCGAAGTGAATCTTCTTTTCATGGACAAAGCGGGCTATATCCCAGACTACCAGGAAATAGTTGGCAAATTCGGTCTTTTTGATGACGTCCAGTTCATATTCCAGGCGCTGTTTGATTTCCGGCCCGGCGTCCGCGTAAAGTTCCGCGAAACCGGCGTGGCTGAGATCAGAGAGATATTCATCCGGGGTTTTGCCCTCCGGCCGGCTGATTTCCGGCAGGTGCATGCGGTCGAATTCCATCTCCAGGTTGCACTTCGCCGCAATTTTTTCAGTATTGGCTATCGCTTCCGGGATTTCTGAGCAGAGCTCAGCCATCTCGGCTTCGGTCTTAAAGTAAAAATAAGGCCCCTGTGATTTGAGGCGTTTTTCGTCATTGACCGTGGCGTTGGTGCCGATGCAGAGCAGCAGATCATGGGCTTCGGCATCTTCTTTATGGATATAATGGACGTCATTGGTGGCGACGATGGGGATGCCGGTTTCACGGTGAATTTCCATGAGGCCCTGATTGATTTTATCCAGTTCTGGAATCGGATGTTTCTGAATTTCCAGGTAGAAGTCATCGCCAAAGATGGCGCGGTATTCCTCGACAGCCTGGCGGGCTTCCACCTGGCGGTTGGCCAGCAGAAGCTGAGGTACTTCTCCGCCGATGCAGGCAGTCAGGGCGATAAGACCCTCATGATGAAGGCGCAGCAGTTCTTTATCGATGCGGGGTTTGTAATAAAAGCCCTCCAGGTGGGCGAGGCTGTTCAGTTGAATCAGGTTTTCATAGCCGGTCTTGTTTTTAGCCAGCAGGACGAGATGGTAGTTATTGCCCTTTTCGCCATTGCCCTTGTTCTTGTGGTTTTCCGGGGCAACATAGAATTCACAGCCGATGATGGGCTTGATACCGGCCTTCTTTGCTTCCTGGTAAAACTCGATGACGCCGTGCATTACGCCATGATCGGTTATTGCCAGGGACTTCATGCCCAGTTCTTTAGCGCGGGCAATCAGTTGAGGGACGCGGCACATGCCGTCAAGGAGGCTATATTCCGTGTGGACATGCAGATGGGTAAACATCGTCTTGAAGTGGTAATTATACCACAGCTGAGACTAAGGCACGTAGAATGAAAACAGAAAGGCCCCCGTAGATTCTGTATAAGGTATATTCTACAGGGGCCCGCTTTTTACTGAAATATCTTAGACTATTTTTCGGTAAACCAATGGGGATATTGTTCCCTCAAGCGCTTGGTCTGCGCCTCGGCATATTTTTCATCAATAAAAATCTTTTCAAAAAATCTGACGGTTTTTTTAAGTAGTACTGGCAATTCACACCTCTGTAATTATTATCTATTTATTCACTGTTTTAAGTATAAATGATTTGCGCGCCTTTTCACTCCGTGTGCAGGCGTACTCTTATCCGCGAAATAGTATTACAGGCTTAATCAACCATTAAAAGTACGCACCGGGGCGTAATCAGGCCTTTGATAGGCTTCGGAAAAGGCTAAAAGCCACTACACTCGGATATTCTGATGTTGGTTAAATATCAGGTAAGTTGCAAAACGGACTGAGCCACTGGATGAAATGAAGATTCGACTTTAACGATGTGAAATGAAAAAGGGAAAGGCCAATTTTTAGCCATTGGCTCCAAGCCGGAGCTGCCGTTTATGTCTTATCGATATACTACGTTTTTATGTGCCCCATTGTCTTAACTCAATAGATAATCCGTTGGGGTCTAAAATTTTCGCCCTAGAGGAGGTTCCCGTTTTTACCGGATCCATGGAAATGGTTACCCCTTTAGTCTTTAAATATTCCAAGGCCTTTTCCATGTTATCCACTTCAATAGCCATCTGGTGATAACCGGTCTGCCAGATAATTTGCGATTGTTCATCTGGCTGGTGCACCCCAAGCAATTCGAGCATAGTGTCGCCTAGAGTTAAAAAAACGATTTCATATAACGGAGGATGGTTGACCAGCATATTTTCTTTAAATTTGAAGCCGATAACGTCGGTGTAAAAATCCACGGATTCCTTTAGGTTTCCAGTGGTTATTTCCAGATGATCTATGCGTTTAAACATCATTTTTCAAAACTCCTGCCTGAACACCGGAATTATCGATTGTTTTGCCTACACGCCTCTTAACCATTAAGTCAGACAGGCAATGGGCGCCGTCCTGTTATTGCTGCCCCTCTTCCACTAATTCCAATCCAAATGGCCGTCTGACGTTTCAGCCCTGAGCCTGAGATTTTAAATTCTGCAACTGGCTGGTGAAACCGTAAGGACGGGGGAGATAGAATGCCTTACAATCTTGTCAGCGACACTCCCCATAGTCCACCGGGCAACCCCGGATCTGCCGTGCGTGCTCATAATAATCAGGTCTATGTTGTTGTTTTTGGCGAAATTCAGTATCTCGTCGGCAGGCTGGCCTTGAAGCGTAACAGTGCTTGCCTTCAAGCCCTCCTGGCTTAGTTTATCGGCTAATTCGGCCAGGTAGCGTTTGGCATCCTTCAAAGATCCTTCCCTGGCGTTCTGCATGATGGATTTGTTAATTTCAAGAACTTCGTGAACAAGCGGAGGTTCGATAACTCTAAGTAAGACTATATCGGGCACCTGGCATCCTCTGGCCACCGCCACGAGGTGACTCATGGCGCATTCTGACAACTCGGAGCCATCAGTTGGAAATAGTATTTTTTTGTACATGCCGGCCTCTCTGATCCAAATTTGACTGAAGTCTATCAAGAACCCATCCTGATTGTCTACTGACCTCTGGCTTTTCAGTGAATTATGCCGCGACGGGGGAAAGGAGGCTGCGTGGGTTGACCTGAAAATTACGCCCCCCCAAACGGCCAGTACAATTCCCACCCGCTGCACGGCGCATCTGACCGATTCAAGACATAACATCTTACTGGAAAGTACAAATCCGCCAACTATTAAGCAGGATCGGCTAATAAGGAGATTATAAATGAACGCGGTTAATAATACTTCCACACTTTTAGGCGCCGCCTTTCTCCTGCAAGCTCTTACTTCCTTGATCAGCGGATTGATTTTGAAGCTGGCTTTGACCGTGCCCGGAAACATGAGTGAAACCATGGTCAGGATTGCGAATAGCGCATGGCTGATGCGGGCCACTATTTTAGGTGAAGTAGTCACTGCCGCAGGAATCATCTTTTTAGGCGCTGTTCTTTTTATTGCCATGAGGAAACAGAACGAAATAATGGCTCTGGTGGCTTTCGGATTGTATATCTTGGAAGCGACGCTGCTGGCAGCCAGCCGCATCGAGGCTTTCTCTCTCTTACGCATCAGTCAGGAATATGTCGCCTCAGGCCACCCAGCTTCCCTGCTGACCACCGGGAATCTGGCCTTTGAAGCCATGAATTTTGGATACGGGCTGATAATGCTGCCTTTTTGCGCGGGCGCCATACTTTTTTATTACCTGTTATACCAATCAAGAATTGTGCCGCGTGCCATTTCACTCTGGGGATTGTTAGCGGTATTCCCCTGCCTGATCGCTACCCTGGCGACCATATATGGCTTTCAACCATCATTTTTATTTTATGGCCCCTATATTCCCTTTGAATTTTTTATCGGAGTATGGATTTTGATCAAGCGCGTAAAGAATCCATCACCAGCACTAGCCGAAACCGGCCTGGCATCTTGAAAAATTACGAGTAAATAACCAGGGGAACAAATGAAATCCTTTAGAAAGACTGCTGTAATTGTGGGAGCGCTGTATATTATCGGGACGGTTGCCGGCATACTATGCAAGGTTATTAGCGGGCCGATTCTTGACAGTCCGGATTTTATCATCAAAGTTGCCTCCAATGAAAATCAAATCACAATAGCAATTCTTTTTCTGCTGACAATGGGTCTAGCCCTGGCGATGGTTCCGGTTTTGATGTTCCCTATCTTAAAAAAACAGAACGAAGCCATGGCCATGGGGTATGTCGTTTTCCGGGGGGCGCTGGAGACCGTTACCACTCTTGCCATGGTGGCCGGCTGGTTATTCCTGACCATATTAAGTCAGCAATATATTAAAGCCGGAACGCCAAATGCACCATATTTCCAAACTTTGGGAACCTTACTGCTGGAAGGAAATAATTCAATCAGCACTATTTCGCAAATCGTTTTCCCGCTGGGGGCGCTGCTTTTCTATTCTTTATTATTTCAATCAAACCTCATCCCACGCTGGATATCTGGCTGGGGTCTTATTGCCGCCGCCTTGTGGATTCTCGGTTTCTTTTTAGATTTATTCGGCCTAATCATTCCCTGGTCGACCCCTCAGCTTATTTTGGCCGGTCCAATCGCACTGCAAGAGATGGTTTTAGCGGTGTGGCTGATCGTTAAAGGGTTCAACCCGTCTGCTATTGCAACCCTATCATCCAGGCAGGCATAACCTGACAAAGTTACGGGTTAAATATATTATGAATTGAGTTTTGTCAAAATCCGCTCAGCGTACATAAACGAGCAATCATCTACTCTCAGTTCAATAAACATTTATCTCTATGATTTTTATAGCATTATGCATTACTATATCAACACAAGTTAAAATATCCGGGTTGCACGGGAGGTTGGGAAATGAACCAGGCTGCGCGTGAGATAAACAGGATATGCATCTGCGGTGTCGGGGGAATCGGCGGGTATTTTGGCGGACGGCTAGCTGCCGCTTTCCGGAATAACAATGAGCAAAAGCGGGAAATATATTTTATTGCCAGAGGCGAACATCTGCGGGCTATTCAACAACATGGTATTACCGTAAAAACCCCCGGCCAGATTATCGCGGGCACACCAATTTTGGCTACAGACGATGTCAGCCGGATTCCGGCGCCTGACCTGATACTGATTTGCACCAAAAGTTACGACCTGAAAAATATGGTCATGGCACTTAAACCCAAAATAAATGATGAAACAGTCGTTATTCCTTTATTGAACGGGGTAGATATTTATGAAAGAATCCGCAGTCATCTGAATACGGGAATTGTTTTACCCGCCTGCCTTTACCTGGGGACGCACATTGAAAGCCCGGGGGTAATATCTCAGAGCGGTGGGGACGGTATTATCAGGTTCGGCCGGGGCCCGCAGTTCCCTCAATATGATGCCGCTGCCGTAAAACGGTTCTTCAGCGAAACCGGAATCCGGTTTGAATGGCTCGATAATCCTTATCCGGCAATCTGGGAGAAGTTCATTTTCATCGCGTCTTTCGGGCTCGTTACGGCATCTTCCGGCAGAAGCCTGGGAGAAGTAATTGAAAATGAAGTATTACGAAACCAGGTAAACGGAATCATGCAGGAAGTTGCTTCTATCGCCTCGAAAAAGGCCATCGGACTTTCCGCGGACATCATCGAAAAATCGATGAAAAAAGCTTCTAATTTTCCATATGACAACAAAACATCCTATCAGCGGGACGTAGAAGCATGGCCGAAGCCGAATGAAGGCGACCTCTATGGAGGGTATATCCTGAGGGAGGCGGCTAAACTGAGCATTCCCACATCGGTTACTGAGTTGCTCTATCAGCGGATTCTTGCCCTCGAGACCCGGCAATAACGTCCACGTAATCCCCACATTGACAACAGCCTCCCCTCTGAGGCAAGATACGTGGAAATACTCGGGACTGCTTTGACAGCCCGTTCTCCGGAGGCAGTGTGGAAATATTCAATCTGTCAGTAGACCTTTTAGCTAAAGCCGCTCTTGTGGTGCTTATCGCCTTTATGATAGCCCGGATCAGAATCACCTTTATTACAGACCGCACCGTCACCCGGCAGGACCAGCTTTATTTCATCCTGATATTCGGGCTGTTATCCGTCTACGGCACCTGGGCCGGAGTAAAAACAACCGGGGCGATTGTCAATGTGAGAGACCTGGCGCCGATGCTGGCGGGGCTGATCGGGGGGCCTCTGGCGGGGGTGGGAGCAGGACTTATAGGCGGCGCACACCGATATTTTCAAGGCGGTTTTACCGCGATTCCCTGTGCGATCGGCACGGTTCTATCCGGGTTTGTAGCGGGAATGTTCTACAACCGCCGAACATCATTTTTTACCTCGATTCCGCACGCCATCATCCTCGGACTGGCAATGATGTCCTTTGATATGGTGCTGTTACTGGCTATTGCCCGGCCTTTCGCCGATGCCTTCAACCTGTTCAAGATTATCGCCATACCGATGATACTCGATGTCACCATCGGACTGGTGGCCTTCACTTTCCTGATACGCTCCACGGCCAAGCAGGAAAGAGACTCTACCCCGCTCGAGTTTTAACAAACTAACTTCGGCAATTACAGGCGAATGCCCGCGCAAAGCGGCCTCGCCTGATTTATCGAGGAAATAGTCCCCCAGTCTTATTTGCCTTGCCTTGAAATGATATAATTTAAGACAGCATCCCCTCAGGAGGTATCGGCATGGCATCCCGCACTACTTTTACCGCTAAAGAAGCCAAACAGGTCGGCGAACTCATCGGCATCAAATGGAAAGAGTTTGATCTCGAGCAGTTCCGCATGGGCATGGACGTCGAACTGGAACATGGCCGCCGCGACCCGAATACCAACGTCACCAATGACGACCCCATCATGACCGGCAAAATCGCGCTGGCTCACCTGAACGAGATACCGGACTACTACACCCGTCTGGAAATAATGGAACAGGAAGGCGAAGCCGCTTACGACGCGAAGAAAGCAGGCAAATCCGTTTGATTCAACATGGTATGAAATCAATTAAAGGCCCGAAGCAATTACCCCGCCCCAACCGCGCCCTGTACCTCACGTTCATCCTGGCGGCGGTTTGCATCCTGCTAATTACAATAACGTCTGAACTGGCAAAACTCCCCGGGTTTTCATTTATCGGATCACACCGGGATACCATCATCAGCGCGGAGCTCGCAGTTTTCGGGATTGTACTTGTAGAAATTATCGGGCGCGTCCTCATCACCCGTTTCACGGAACGGGGCACGCCCCAGGTCGGATTCAGCCTGAGGGCAATAATGCGCGGAGCGGCCTACATCGCGCTGGCCATCGGCATTGTTTCCGTCCTGTCAGCCAGTCCTGCCCTGGCGATCGGTATCGGCACTGTGTCCGGCGTCATCCTGGGTTTCGCGGCACAGAACCTCATAGGCAACGTGGTAGCGGGCATGATGCTGGCGATCTGGCGGCCGGTCAAAATCGGCGACCATGTGACAGTGGGCCCGGCCAGCGGCAAGGTCAAGGAAATTGATCTTATTTATACGATCCTGGACACTGATGAACACTGGTCCTACGTGCCCAGCATGCTGATGTTCACCAGCATAGTGACGAAGAAAAAGCGGCCCGGGGAAAAACTGCCCGAATAAATTAATGGGTCGCTTGCCATGCTTCTATAAACGTTCTCTTCTTCATCGTAGTTTCCCTTTTGACAGTATCTTAACGAGTTCCCAAGCGTTATATCTATTGACATCTGTCGGCCTTCATTCTGTTTTAACCGCCTGAGATTGCATTGCTGAAGCCGTGATTCACTAATTTTGGGGTTAAGGCCGGTTTTTTGTTATAATAAGGTTGAATGGGATTCGAGGTGAGGAATGAAGCCTAGTTGGAAACGTAACAGTCTGATTTATATCGCGATCCTGCTTGCAGGCATCGCTGTATTTTCGTATCTGGCCAGTCCGGCAGCGCAAAAGAAGCCGGTTGATATCCCGGTGAGCCAACTGGTTACGATGTCTCAGGCGCATCAGATAAGCAAGATTGAAGTTGACGGCGATGTTCTCAACATCACCTCCACGGACGGCCGGGAACTCAAGACTTTCAAAGAGACCAACGCCAACCTTTATGATATCAAAGAACTTGATTTGACCGGAGTCACGGTTGATGTTAAAGGCAACAGCGGCATTAACTGGGGCTCGCTGGCCATTAACTTTATGCCCATTTTGATCTTCGGCGGTCTGCTCTTTTTCCTGTTCCGCCAGGCTCGCGGCGCCAACAATCAGGCCATGAGTTTCGGACGCAGCCGCGCCCGTCTATTCCCCGCCAACCGCCCCACCGTGAAGTTTAGCGATGTGGCCGGCGTGGACGAAGCCAAGCAGGATATGCAGGAGATCGTGGAATTCCTGAAATCACGTGAGAAATTCCAGACTCTCGGCGCCCGCATCCCCAAGGGAGTTCTGCTGATCGGCCCTCCCGGCACCGGTAAGACTTTGATGGCCCGCGCTGTGGCCGGCGAAGCCGAAGTGCCGTTTTTCTCCATCAGTGGTTCTGAATTTGTAGAAATGTTCGTCGGCGTGGGCGCTTCAAGAGTCCGCGACCTTTTTGACCAGGCTAAACGCAACGCGCCCTGCATCGTCTTTATTGATGAAATTGATGCGGTTGGCCGTCAGCGCGGCGCAGGACTCGGCGGCAGCCACGATGAAAGAGAACAGACCCTGAACCAGATCCTGGTGGAAATGGACGGGTTTGACACCAATACCAACGTAATTGTGATGGCCGCTACCAACAGGCCTGATATTCTTGACCCCGCCCTCCTCCGCCCCGGCAGGTTTGACCGCAGAGTAGTCCTGGACCGTCCGGATATTACCGGCCGTATCGGGATTCTCAAGGTTCATACCGCCGGTAAACCGCTGGCCAAGGATGTTGATCTTGCCGTACTTGGCAAAGTCACCGTCGGTTTCAGCGGCGCGGACCTCGCCAACCTCGTGAACGAAGCGGCACTGCTGTCTGCCCGGCGCAGTCTAAAAGCCATCGGCATGAAAGAGTTTGAGGAAGCCGTTGACCGTGTGGTCGCCGGCCCGGAACGCAAGAGCCGCCGTATCAGCCCCAAAGAAAAAGAAATCACCGCTTACCACGAGGCTGGTCATGCCCTGGTAGCGAAAATGCTGCCCAACGCTGACCCGGTGCACAAGGTCTCGATCGTGGCCCGCGGGATGTCCCTGGGTCATACCCGGCAGCTGCCGGTGGAAGACCGCTACCTGCTCACCCGCGGACAGATTAAGGATATGCTGGCTACTTTCCTCGGCGGACACGTCGCGGAAGAGCTGACCTTCGGAGAAATTTCCACCGGGTCTGAGAACGATATCAAACGGGCCACGGACCTGGCGCGCAAGATGGTCACGGACTTTGGCATGAGCGAAAAACTCGGGCCCCGCACTTTCGGCGATAAACAGGACATGGTCTTCCTTGGCCGCGAAATTTCAGAGCAGCGGGACTACGGCGATAAAGTGGCGGACGAAATCGATAGCGAAGTCAACCGCCTGATTCAGGAAGCTTATGCTACCTGCCGCCGCCTCCTGACGGAAAACAAAGAAACGTTGGTCTTCATCGCGGAAAAACTGGTCACCGCCGAGACTCTTGAAGGGGCGGAACTGGCAGCCGCGTTTGACAAGATTACCCTGCCCCCGCCCGTCACCCCCACCGCCACCGTACCGGTAGCGGAGACGGCTGAAACCGCCAAACCTGTCAAGGCGCCGGTTCCCAAGCTGGTTCCGGGGCAGAATCCGGCGGCTGACTAAGCCGGTAACCAATTAAAATCAATCGCCCGGTATTGGGTTAAACCCGCCGGGCGATTTTTTGTGTCTTGTCCTGCAGGCCCAAAAACTCAGATAACCGAATTCTCAGATTATATAAGTATTTACGTATATTTACGGCTATTGCCTTCCCCATTTTTTCAATATAGTGTTACTAGTCCGTCATTGTGCCGGATAAAATCGCGAATGAAGGAAGGTAGATCGATGTACAAGAAAATCCTGGCTCCCCTGGATGGGTCAAAACTGTCAGAGTGCACCTTTAACCATATCAAAGCCATAGCTACCGGTTGCGAAGTGCCGGAAGTGGAACTCTTCATGGTGGTGGGTGAACCCGGTTATTCCACCTCTGAATCCGCCAATCAGGCTCAGATTAACGCCATGCTCAAAGACCGCGATCAGCAACTGAAGAAAGCCCAGAGTGATGCCCAGGACTACCTGGACGCAGTTGCAGCCCAGCTGGATAAAAGCGGGGTAAAAGCCACCAAAACCGTGGCCGTTTGCCCACTCGGCGGCAGCGTCCCCAACTGCATCCTGGATAAAATCACCAAGAGCAAACCTGACCTGGTAATTATGAGCACCCATGGCCGCTCCGGCGTTTCCCGCTGGGCCTTCGGCAGCGTGACAGAAAAAGTAGTCAGGGCATCAACAGTGCCCGTATTGACAGTAACACCCGGCGGCTGCAGAGCCATGGCGCTTTAACGCATAAAAATTTAACAGCCGTCTGAAAACGTTCTAAATAAACTCACGATGAAGGCCGGGATCCTTTAAACGGGATTCCGGCTCTCGCGTTTTTGGGCTATTTTATCAAGTGGCAGGCAACAGAGCGGTGCGGGCTTTCCGGGATTAAAGCCGGTTCCTGTTCCTTGCACATGGGCGTAGCGCGGGGACAGCGTGTATGAAAGCGGCAGCCGGGGGGCGGGGCGGCGGGGGAGGGCACTTCTCCCTTTAACAAAATGGGCTTTTGCCGCTTCCGGGGATCGGCGCAGGGCACAGCGGAAAGCAAGGCCTCGGTGTAGGGGTGCAGGGGGTGGCGGATTATCTCCGTTTTATCGCCGATCTCTACGATCTTACCCAGGTACATCACAGCGGTCCGGTTAGAGACGTGATAAATCACGGACAGGTCATGGGCGATGAACAGAAAAGCCAGTCCTCTGTCCCTTTGCAGGTCCATCAGCAGGTTGAGTATCTGCGCCTGCACGGACACGTCCAGGGCGCTGACCGGCTCGTCGGCTACAATCAGGCGGGGATTCACCGCCAGCGCCCGCGCGATGCCGATACGCTGTTTCTGGCCGCCGCTAAACTCGTGGGGGTATCTTTCCGCGTGCTCCGGTTCCAAGCCGACCGATTTTAATAGTTCGCCGATGCTTTCCCTTCTGGCTTTATCGTCGCTCATGCCGTGGACCAGCAGGGCTTCACCGATAGAGTCTCCGGCAGTCATGCGGGGGTCAAGGGAGGACTGGGGGTCCTGGAATATCATCTGCATGCCCCGCCGCATCCCCTTCAACTGGCCCTTGTTCCATTTAACGATATTCTCGCCATCATAAAGGACTTTGCCCGCGGTGGGTTCTTCCAATCTCAGGATGGTTCTGCCGAGGGTGGATTTACCGCAGCCGGACTCGCCCACCAACCCCAGCGTTTCCCCGGCCATAATCTGGAAGGAAACGCCGTCAACAGCCTTTACGTCGCCGACATGTTTGGCGAGCAGGCCCGCGTTGATAGCGTAATATTTCTTCAGGTTCTGTATTTCAACAATTGGTTTCAATAAATATACCTTTTATAGCTGATTTCCAGTTATCCTTCATCCAACTATTTTCCTCTCCCTCGCAGGAAAGAGGAGTGAGAGTGAGTTCTTTTCATGTTTCCTCATGTCCGGTGCAGGTGGCAAAAAACGGAATGCCGCGCTGAGACGAAATGCTCGCCCGGGTATTCGTTGGCGCACATCTCCAGCCCCATATCGCAGCGTGGCTGAAAAATACAGCCTTTCGGCGGGTTAATTAAACTGGGTATTGTGCCCGGAATCGGAGTCAACCGCCCGCCTTCCGCCTCGATATTGGGTAGGCATTTCATCAGGCCGATAGTATAGGGGTGGTGGGGATTAGCGAAAACGTCAGTGGCTGGACCGGTCTCAACGACCCTGCCCCCGTACATCACCACCACCCGGTCCGCGATGGCGGCCACCGTGCCGAAGTCATGAGTGATGAACAGGATAGACATATTCTTTTCTTTTTTCAGCCCCTCGAAGATATCCAGTATCTGGGCTTTGACCGTGGTATCAAGGGCTGTAGTAGGCTCGTCTGCGATCAGGATTTCCGGGTTGCAGGAAAGTGCTGCCGCAATCATTACCCGCTGTTTCATGCCGCCGGAAAACTGGTGGGGATAGTCGTTAACACGTTCGCGGGCGCGGGGTATGCCCACCTGCTCCATCAGTTCTATCGAACGGGCCATAGCATCATGTTCGTTCAGGCCAAGGTGAAGCCTGATTTGTTCCGTAATCTGGCTGCCCAGTTTCAGGACGGGATTTAGAGAAGTCATGGGGTCCTGAAAAATCATCGCGATGTTGTTGCCGCGAATTTCGCGCAGGCGGTTCATGGAACAGGTCAGCAAATCTTCGTTTTTATAGATGATTTTGCCCCCCGCTATCCGCCCCGGAGGACTGTCCAGCAAGCGCAGAATCGATAAGGCGGCCGTCGTCTTGCCGCAGCCCGATTCCCCCACCAGACAAACGGTCTCGCCATGCCCCACGTTGAAGCTAACGCCGTCCACGGCTTTTACTTCACCGTAGCGGGTATTGAAATAGGCCTTCAGATCATGTACATCCAGAAGACTGTCCATCAGGACTGACTCCGTGGGTCAAACGCGTCCCTCAGACCGTCGCCCAGGAAGTTAAAAGCCAACACCGTCAGGAAAAGAATCACACCGGGCTCAACGGCTACCCACCAGGTGGTATTGATGCCCCGGAAGCCGGCATTGAGAATCGCGCCCCAGCTAATCACGTTGGGATCCCCCAGCCCGATAAAACTGAGCCCGGATTCCGCCAGCATATTGCCGGGGATCGAAAGCGTGGCAATAACGATAATTTGGGAGAGCACGTTGGGCATCATGTGCCGGAAGATAATCCGGCTGTCGCTCGCCCCCAGCGAACGGGAAGCGATAATAAAATCCCGGGTACGCAGGGACAGGGCATCACTGCGGACAAGGCGAGCGGTACCCGTCCACCCCGTCGCCCCGATAACGAGGATAATAAACATGAGCGATGGGCCGTAAAGGAAGATTATCAGTATGAGCAGCAGGAAAAACGGGAAAGTCATCATGATATCTGTGAAACGCATCAGGACGCTATCCACCCAACCCCCGAAATACGCTGAGGATACCCCAAGAAAACTGCCAATCATTACCGCAATGAGTGTGGCAAGGAAACCCACCTGTAATGACACCCTCGCCCCGGAAATCAGCATCGCCAGCATGTCCCGGCCCTTGTCGTCGGTGCCGAGGGGGTGCTGGGGCACGCCCGGAGAAACTACAGTCGTAAAATTATCCGATTTTACGTCATAAATGCCCTGCTGGTAAGTAAAACCCAGCGGGGGGAAGTTCTGCTCTTTGAAATTAGTTTGCACCGCATCACCAGTGAAAAACGGCCCGATAATGGCGACTGCAATAAGGAAAAGAATAAATATCATGCCCGGTACCGCCAGGCGGTGCCGCTTGATGCGGTCCCAGTAATACCTGGTCAGCCGCCGGTTGACGTACAAAGGGTAAACGCCATAAAACAACATGAAGACAGCAAAAAACAAATATGAATAGTCCAGCGGTTTGATCGCCCTGTTCCAATAAAGAATATCCAGCGGAATGGTGGCGCAGATAACCAGAAACATGGCCAGCGCCAGCACGTTGCGCAGCCCGCCCATCCCAGCCACTGCCCGCTTGAAGAAACCCGGCTTAGTCATAGCGGATCCTCGGGTCAAGCCAGGTATATACGATATCCGTGGCCAGGTTAGTCAACAAAACCACGGTCGCCCCGATCAAAGTCACGGCTATCACCACCGGGTAATCCTGGGACATGATGGCGTTGAAAGAAATGCGGCCAAGTCCGGGAATGCCGAAAATG
>JANYKH010000243.1 GCA_025358235.1 Chloroflexota bacterium | reverse complement strand
GAAGCAAACCGAAGTTCAAGCGGCCGGCTACTACCTGGATCTCAATAAAGGCGAGTTTCTCCATCTTGGTGAAACTGCCCTCGGCCAATCATCCGGCAAAATGTATAAGGTTCCCGCCGGTATCGTCGCCATCGCTGCCCCTGTCTTTAGCGTCGGCTACGTCATGTTTCTGCCTCTCGTCAGCATCGTAATATTTGGATCCTTTGGGTGGGGCAAGATTAAAGTCCTCGCGGCTGCTCTGGGCCGCCGCATGAATGACGAAACGGTCCGGTAGGGCGGGGGAGACGATCATGCGTAAATGGCTTATTCCGGCGGCGTTCGCTATCGCGGCGCTCGCGCTGGTCATTATGAGTCGAAACTCGGTTCAGGCTGCCGGCCCAGTGCCGGTCCCGGAAGCCGCCTGTATTTCCTGTCACGATCAGCGGAATCTTAACCTGAATTTTTCGTCCGGTGAAGCGGTTTCCGTTTATGTCTCGCCTACAATGGTGGCCGGTTCTGTCCACGGTACTTTTAATTGCACCTCGTGCCATCAATCCAGCACCAGTTTTCCCCACGAACCCGGCGCTGCCACCTTCGCAGACTTCCGTGTCGCCCAGGACCAGATTTGCCGGAATTGCCACACCAGTGAAGCTGCACAGATTCAATCCAGCGTCCATTCCAGGGCCTCGGCCGGGGATGCGGGGCTGTGCATCGATTGCCACAGCGCCCATAACGTCCAGGATCCCCTCACCGCCTCCGCCCGCATTGACTCCGTGAATGTCTGTATGAACTGCCATCAGAATAACGGCCTGATGGAAAAATACGGTGTTTCCAACAAAGTTGTCGGCAGCTATTTCCAGGATTTTCACGGCAAGACGGACTACATGGTAAACCAGCAGTCCGGCGATCCGCACCTCGCCCAGGCTGTTTGCACGGACTGTCACGGCGTGCATAACATCCAGCAAGTGAGTGATGCCAGTTCCACGGTAGTTAAGGCTAACCTGGCCGCTACCTGCGCCCGCTGTCACGAAGGCGCCACGCCCAACTTCACCTCTGCCTGGCTCTCCCACAAGGAACCCAGCCTCAGCGAATCCCCGCTGGTCTTCGCCGTCCGCTGGTTTTACCGCCTTCTGATACCGTTTATCACCGTGGGTTTGTTAATCCATATTATGGTGGACCTGCTCCGCCGTAAAGAGGTAGAACATGAATAATGAGATGCCGGCAGCGGCTCAAAATACAGCTAAATCAGATAATAAAACCGGTCTTCGCGGCGAGACTTTTATGAGGTTCGGCCTGAGGCCGCGCCTGGAACACATCATCCTGATGATCACTTTCGTAGCGCTTGCCGTCACAGGCCTGGCCCAGAAATATTACACCGCCAGCCTGTCACAGTGGCTTTTGGATCAGGTAGGTGGCATAGGGAACCTGCGTATGATGCACCGCACTTTCGCCGCTGTCCTCGTGCTGGGCATGGTCTATCACCTTGGACTGGTGTTTTACTCCGTTTTTATCAAGCATAATAACCCAGCTATGCTGCCCACGCTGGAAGACACCCGGGATACCATCAATCAGTTAAAACGGGACCTGGGGCTGAAAGCTCCCAAGCCGCAGTACGGCAGATATGATTACCGCCAGAAGTTTGAATACATCGGGCTTATGTGTGGCGGCGCGATTTTGATTGTCACCGGCTTCATTCTCGCTTTCCCGGTCGCGGTCACCAGTTTTGTTTCCGGGCAGGTTGTCGCTGCAGCAGTAGAATTTCATGGCAACGAGGCGACACTGGCAGTACTTGTCATAACAATTTGGCATCTTTATGACGTCGTTTTCAAACCCGGCATATTCCCCGGCGATGTCAGTATTTTCACCGGCCGCATTTCCAAAAAGCGCATGATGGCCGAACACGCCCGCGAATACGCTGAAATCCAGAAACGTGAAAAAGTCCTCTTGACCCCGGCGGTAGAAGGGCAGGAATAGCATACTGGCCCGCCCTGGAGCGGGAAAAGGAATCCGTTCACTCTGACGTCATTCCAGCTTTTGTTCTCGCCCAGTAAATCATTGCGACCGTTTTCCTCCTCACCCTACCCGTGAAAGCTGCTATCCGGAAAACACATAATACAATGTACCGCATACACAAATTCAGGAATATCGTGGGGATTTACTGCCGAACGGTGGCCAATTCTGCAGGTCAAAAAGGGCGAAGCCCTTTTATAAAATCACTCCCCTTCCAATAAAATCAGATTCAAGTATTTGACTATGGTTCGCTATTGGAAGGGGTCGGGGGATGGTTATATTTGTATGGTGGTTGAAATCCGCCCCCCAATTAGGTGTCTCTACTAATTCAAATTCCGGCCCCCTCCGCCCCATAATGTAATCATGAACGGCTA
>JANYKH010000242.1 GCA_025358235.1 Chloroflexota bacterium | reverse complement strand
CATCGAACCAACTTTCAGTCGGATACTTTTGAGCTAATCCCGCAAACTCACTTCGAATTAAATATGAATAAATGGCCGAGGCGTTACGATGTTGAAGCTGATACTCAGGATTCTTGCAAAGTACTTTTTGTTCAATCATTTTGGCCATCAGGTCCAGGTCTCGCTGCTCATTAAGTCGAACACAGCGATACTGGTTGAAAAGCTCGCCATCGAACTTGCCGGCTGCCAGAACGTCTTCGACCCCCTTGATGAAAATGCCATTGAGCTTGGCACGTACGGCACGCTCCTGTTCCGGAACTCCAAAATAACCTGAGCCGTAGTTCCAGCCAGGACGGCCATTGACCATATTATAGATAGCCGTTGACTTACCGCGCCGAACCCCTTGGGCGACGCTCAGTCCAATTTGATCCGCCAATATTTCGCACTGCAAATCGAAGGAGTCAAATACGGTTAATCGGTTAGCTGTTAAAAACGTCAGAAGAGATTCACCATAAGGAGTCTTCTTGACCTCGTAATCACGTATGGCTTGATAGAGGGAGCGCCCCGCTTGTACAAAAGCATCCCGATTCTTCTGGTTGATGGCCAGCATTGTCAGGGACAAATCCCGGCACATCGCGTTGGGCGCTTTAGCGGGATCACCCACCTCGGTTTCGGACACCTGTTTAATCGCCTCTTCAACGGGTCCAACCAGTGCGACGCGCGAGGCAAGACTGCTAAGCGCGTTGGTATTGTTATTCCGCTGGGCATCTTCGTGAAGTCGCCGGGTCTCGTCAGCCCATCCTTTTACCGAAGCACGAGTGCGCTCAAATACTTTCCGGCGATCCTCCGCGCTATATGGAACCCAGTCCAGTTGATGAATTTGGCTCACAAAAGAGCTCTTATCTTCAGGAGTGGCGCCTCCCCAATTCCAGGCGCAATCCACCGCCCAGCTTGCCACATCCACCGAAAAGGCGGCCATCGGGCTCCTCATCACATAATTCGTCGCGAAGCTTACCTGCTCCATCGCATCCACATTAACAGTCGATGGGGCAGACGCGACGCGGGGCCATATTTTGTAAGCAGGCTGAAGCCTACTGACGGCCACGGAAACGTAGTTTTCTGAAATAACGTACCAGCTCTCCTGCTCAACCAAATGTTTAATCGCGCCCGCCGTATCATCCGCTGCAGCCAGGGAATTTATAACCGCCGCATTAAGACTGCAGGTTCCTTGGAGAAATTGAGCCTGCGTTTTATAGATCGCCGGATTAGAGCTTAACATAACCAGAGGAATCACCGCCGGAAGGGTGGATTTTTTGAAAACCTCGACATGCCGTCCGCCCAAATCCGCCCATTGCTGAGGCAAGGCGAGCCGTTGCCTGGCACTCCACCATTCCCATGTCAGAATGTCCGCGCGGTCCGGATCTGATAATTTTTCAAATGCATACTGCACAAAAAAAGCCTGCTTCTGAGCAAGTTGCATATTCCATACTGCATCCGAAGGCGATTCTCCGCCCATGAATGTAGTGAAGACGTCACGTACGGTGGCCGCCTTGGGCGACACGTCAATATAGGCTTGCGCCGCGGCCAGCACCGTTTCGAAATCCTTATCGACGGCGGCCTGTTCTTTTCCCGCCGCCCCGGCCCGGAATGCCAGATTCTCGACAAGGAACTTGGCGCGAGCAGCACGAATGGGGCTTCCCCTGATCAGTGCGGGTAACTTGCGTCCAGGAACAATCGCCTCCGCCTGATCAGGTCCGGCCGCAGACAAACGATCCAGATAGCGATCCAGATAATAATAGTGCTGCCGCTCCAAATCGACGGGCATTACTTCAACAAGAATCGAAACCAACCTTCGCGCCATTGCCCCCACCATCCGTAAATCATAGCACCGGTCAAGATACCATCCGTCATAAATATCCGCCGCCCCTGACAACCGGACTCGATCGCCATTTTCCAGCATGAACTGAAAAGCGGCATCCGGTTGGACCATGAGATTGATGAGGAGGCGATACAAATCAAAAGCCGCTTGTTTGGATTCCGCTCCCGGTGAAGCCATTTTCAACATTTGTTTGTAACGGGCCACTGCGACATTATAATCGCCTGCAGCACTAGCATTTTCGGCCGCCAGCTTAAGCAATCCCGCAGATAGATCCGGCCGTTTCGCGAGATAAGCCCGAACTACTGGAGCAACCGTCGCAGGGCGCCCAATCTCCTGCCCAAGCTGTAGCAGCTTCGTCATATCTGCGGCGGTCATGGCTTCTGGCGTTTTCTGCCCTTTTACAAGCAGGGAATCAAAGGCTTCCTGCCGGGGATCCGCAACCGGGGTCTGGG
>JANYKH010000234.1 GCA_025358235.1 Chloroflexota bacterium | reverse complement strand
GCCGCGCGGTGGTGATAACTTCATCCGTCGCCCTGGCTCTAATGCTGCCCGGAGCATTCTTCAACTCAGAAAATCCGGTGGAAGCCATCCTGGAAAGCATCGCCATCTTCGTGGTGGGAAATATCGTCGGGCAATACGTGGAGTTACTCCGCAGGGAACGGGAAAAGACCGCTCAACTTGAAGGCATCCAACGCGACCTTACGATTTCCGAACAACGTTACCGCGAACTCTTCGAAAACGCGCATGACGCCATCTGGCTGCATGACCTCACCGGGCGGATAATAAACGCCAACCGCGCCAGCGAGCGCCTGACCGGGTATCCTGTCCCGGAGTTAATAAATATGGATGTCAGGGGATTCTTGTCTCCGGAAAGTATGGTACTTGCCGGGCAAGTCCGCGACAAGATGCTCAACAACCAATATCTGGAGCAGCCTTACGAGCAGCGCATCAAGCGCAAAGACGATAAAGAAGCCATCATCCAACTCGCCACCAGCCTGGTTATGGCCAACGATAAACCGGTGGCATTCCAGCATATCGCTCGCGATGTGACGGAGCAGACCAGGCTCCAGGAAAACCAGGCCTTCTACCTCCAACAGGTGGCTAAGGCTCAGGAAGAGGAACGCAAGAGAATTTCCCGCGAACTACATGACGAGACAATCCAATCTCTTGTCGTTTTATCGCGCCAACTTGATGCTTTGGCAACCACGGATCGCGGAGTCTCGCCGGAACTGCGCTTCCACCTGGAAGAACTATGGCAGCAAACCAATAACATCATGAACGATGTACGGCGCCTATCCCAGGACCTGCGTCCGCCCACTCTGGACAGACTTGGCCTTTTTGCTGCTATTCATGTACTGGTGGCAGACGTGGCGCGTTATTCCGGTCTGGAAATTAAGGTTAACCTGAACGGCACTCCCCGCCGCCTCCCGGAAGAAGTGGAATTAATACTGTTCCGCATTACGCAGGAATCCCTGCGCAACGTCTGGCGCCATGCCCATGCCAAAAAAGCGGAAGTGAATGTCAATTTCCTTACGGACAAGGTTTTGATCACCGTGATGGATAACGGTAAGGGCTTTGCCCTGCCGAAGAGCATGAGCGATCTGCCCCGCGATGGTAAACTCGGGCTGGCCGGTATGCAGGAACGCGCTCGTCTTATCGGCGCGGAATTGAACGTTGAATCAACTCCGAACATCGGCACGACAATTACCATTTCACTGGCAACCGAAGTTCCAGTCAGATATGCGCCAGCGACGCAGACTCCGGCTACTTTAAACTAATCAACTCTTAACTGCTGTTTGCCCTACCGATTATTCCAAAATCTGGAGGGGTGTGGTCTTGATGTTATACTCGATCCCGAGATATGCAGCCGAGGCCGCGCCCGCGCCAAAAAGCGGATATTTTAACTACCGTTTGGTATAATACCCCCAATAGTATATTACCCGGACTGGAGTAGATATGGCTGAGAAACGATATGGTCTAGAGGGCGTCAAAGTGATCGACGCATCCCAGGTGGCAGCCGTTCCGCTGGCGGCGCGCCATTTAGCGGACTTCGGCGCCGATGTCATTCATGTCGAACACCCATCCCGAGGCGACTCGATGAGAGTCTTTCAGGCAGGGCAGGGTGGCACCGCTGGGGCACCATCCCCTATCAACTACACATTCGAGAACTATAACCGCAATAAACGCAGCTTGACTCTTGACCTTTCACATGAGGCGGGCCAAAAAATACTTCATAAACTGGTGGAATCGTCCGATGTCTTCTTGAACAACCTTAGGCCTTTTGAACAGAGTAAATTTAAGATCGAGTATCCGGATCTGAGCAAGATCAATCCACGCCTGGTTTATGCGTCCCTTAACGGTTACGGCCTCCATGGCCCAGATAAGGATGCCCCCGGGTACGACCAGACGGCGTATTGGTACCGGGCGGGGATTCCTTATGTGCTGACATGGCCGGACTCAATGCCTCCCCTGTTCCAGACTGCCCTTGGCGATAACGTGGCCGGACTTGGATTAGCCTTCGGAGTTATGGCCGCTCTTTTTATGCGGGAAAAGACGGGAGTAGGCCAGGAAGTGCATCTTAATCTCTTCCATCTCGGTGTTTATGTCAACTCTTTCAATATTTCCGGCGCCCTGGCGACAGGTCAGGAATATGAAAGTTATCGCCGGCATTCCCCGGAGGAAAACCCCAACCCGCTGGTGAACTTCTACAAAACGGGCGACGGACGCTGGCTGAACATTGTCGGGCTGCAGCCTGATAAATATTGGGCGGGGTTTTGCAAGGCGGTGGGTAAACCGGAACTGGAAAAGGACCCGCGGTTTGATTCCATCAAAACCCGGCGTCAAAATCACGTCGAGCTCTACCGCATTTTCGTGGAGATGTTTGAAGGTCAGCCGCTTGACTACTGGTTAGAGACACTGAAAAAAGCCGGGCTACCTTATTCTGCCATGGCCAATCTGCAGGAAGTCTGCCAGGACCCCCAGGCTCGGGCTAACAATTTCTTCGCCGAAGTCGATCATCCGTCAGCCGGCAAATTTGAGGTTATCACCAACCCTATCATCCTGAGTAAAGACCCTGCCACCATCCGGACTACCGCCCCTGAACTGGGACAGAACACAGAAGAAATCCTGCTGGAACTGGGATATTCATGGGCTGATATCGGTTCTTTCCGTGATTCCGGAGTGATTTAGATAAAGTTCCTTGAAATAATAGAAGACCGGTCTGGAGGTATTGAACCCTGCCAGCCGGTCTTTTTAATTTGCACGCTTAACTATTTACTCGCCTTTAAAATCAGGCTCCCGTTTTTCAACAAAGGCCTTTTTACCTTCCTGCGAATCTTTTGTTTTGCCGATTTCCCGGCTGGAATTCTGGGCTATATCGAAGCTTTCCCATTCGGTTGTGGCCATGCCCTTATTAATCGACTCCAGAATCCATTTTACGGTTAACGGCGCCCGTTTGGAGAGTTTCAGGGCAAGCTCGTTGGCTCTGACGGAAAGCTCTTCGGGTTTGCAAACACTGTTAACTATGCCGAGGCGCAACGCCTCCTGAGGACTTATCTTTTCGGCAAGTAAAATCAATTCCAGCGCTTTCGCCTTGCCGACGATTCGCGGCATGCGGACGGTGCCGCCCCACCCCGGCATGATGCCCAGATTAATTTCAGGCAGGGCCAGGTAGGCGCCCGGTGCATCGGTCATGATTCGCAGGTGGCAGGCTAAAGCCATTTCAAGTCCGCCACCCAGGGCGAAGCCGTTAATGGCAGCGATGATGGGCTTATTAAAGAACTCGAGCCGATTGTAAACGCCGTTCAGATGGCGGCCGATGTTTTTGCCCTTCGATGCAATGCTGGCTTTGACATCCATACCGGCGCAGAAACCCTTTTCCCCGGAGCCAGTAAGAATGACTGCCCGGACATTTTTATCAAGATCGATAATATTCAGGGCATCGTCCAAATCGGTCCCCATTTCATAACTCACCGCGTTTACAGGGGGCCGGTTGAGAGTAATAGTCGCTACAGGACCCTCAATTTTAAGAACAATAGTCTCGAAATCCATAATATTCTCCTTTGGAATTATGACATAATAACCGGTTGGTTTGATTTTAGGATAAAAGAGGGGGCGGGGGCAAGGGGGGTATTGGTTTTATGGAATTATGGATTAAAGCCCGGCCTACAGAAGACTATTGACTATTTTTGGTCAGCTGTTTCAACTGCTTCTGGCGACAAAGGCCGTGATTGAAAGGGATATTCACAAACTGACCGAACCAAGAATCGAGGTTAAATACTTTAAACCAGCCTACAATAATTAAGCAAATAAACCAAAATGGCAAAAAACACGGCGATCAGAAAAACGCAAAGTTCCGTCTTTTACAAAGGGGCGGGTTTGAGGTAAAATGGGCGTGGTTCGGGCGATTAGCTCAGTGGTTAGAGCACTTGCTTCACACGCAAGGGGTCACAAGTTCAAATCTTGTATCGCCCACCATATTTTGAGATTATAAACGATATAATTCTTCTTTGCCCGCACCATCCCTCTTAGCAAAGTCCCAAAAACAGTCTCACCAACAAACATTTTTGCTTTTCTTCTCAATTATCTGCCAATAGCCTCGATATCCTTGAATACCTTGTAGTTTTCGCTGAATTTTCCATTGTTAGTAATTCCACAATGCGGGTATAATAAACCAATTATTAACGGACGTTGCCGTTCTCTGATGCAGATAAATAGGAGTTCTCGAGTGGCTAACTCCATGCTATCCGGCTACAGGGTATTGGATCTGACCAGCAATGAGGCCCAATTCTGCGGGCGAATGCTGGCAGATATGGGGATGGATGTAATACGGGTGGAAAAACCGGGCGGGGACGAGTGCCGCAACGTCGGCCCATTTTACGGCGATATTATTCATCCTGAAAAGAGCCTGTGGTGGTTTGCACTTAACGCCAACAAAAAGTCCATTACCCTTAACCTCGAGTCCAATGACGGACAGTCCATTTTCAAAAAGCTGGTCGCCAGGGCAGATATTTTGCTTGAGAACAATAAACCCGGCTATATGGCCTCCCTCGGCCTTGATTATCCCATTCTTCGAGAGATCAATCCCAAACTGATTATGACCTCGATGTCTGCTTTTGGCCAGACCGGCCCCTATAGCGATTTCAAATCAGCCGAACTTATCCTGAATGCGCTGGGCGTGTTCCTGTACGGCATCGGCGATGCCGACCGGCCACCCTGCCGCCCCAACTTTCCCCTCGCCGGTATGGCCTCTGCCATTCACGCTTCTACGGCCACCATGATCGCTCATTATTATTGTTCCAAGACCGGACAGGGACAGTACATTGACGTCTCCGCCCAGGCCGGCGTACCCTGGTTCACCGGCAACATCGGAGCCTGGTGGCAAATGGAGCACCTCGAGATGCCCCGCGCCGGCGCCGCCATGATCAGACGCCCGGACCTTTTAACCCGCTTCATCTGGCCCTGCGCGGATGGTTATGTTATCTTCCAGTTCTACGGGGGAGTAGTTGGCCTGAAAAGCAATAAAGCCCTGGCCAAATGGATGAATGAGGAAAATTTCGGGGACGATTATTTCAAGAACCTCAATTGGGACCACTTCAGTCTGTACACCGAAACCCAGGCGGTGGTCCATCGATTGGAAGACCAGGTAGCCCTCTTTTTTAAGAGTAAAGGTAAGCACGAACTCGCCACCGAAGGGACCACCCGCGGCATACTGCTGGGCTATATCAGCGACGTTAGGGAATTGCATGCCAATCCCCAGTTGGCTGCCCGGAACTTCTGGAAAGAGATCGAGCATCCGGAACTGGGCAAGTCCATCAGCTATCCCGGTTTCTTTTTCACCAGTTCCCTCCTGGAGTGCATGATCCGCCGGCGCGCTCCCCTTATCGGGGAAAACAACCTGACAGTCTATACTGAATTGGGACTCTCCGGCGCTGATCTTAACTCTTTGAATCAGGCAGGGATTATCTAATAATGAAAAAAGCGCTTGATGGCATTAGAGTTATCGATTTTAGCTGGGTTCTGGCCGGGCCGGGCACCACCCGCATCCTCGCGGACTACGGTGCGGAAGTTATCAAAGTGGAAAGCAAAACCCACCTGGACGTAATCCGCACGTCCCCACCTTACGGCGGCGGCAAAGCGGGTGTCAATAACAGCGGCTATTGGTCTAATTACCATCTGAACAAGTTCGGCATGACGTTGAATCTAAATCATCTGAAGGGAATCGATATAGCGAAACAACTCGTAGCAAAAGCCGACATCGTCGTGGAAAACTATATCCCCGGGACGATGGACCGCTGGGGTCTGGGCTACAAAGACCTGGCGAAAGTTAACCCGGACATCATCATGGCGAGTATTTCCCTCTTCGGGCAGAACGGGCCGTACAAAACCCGCTTCGGTTTCGGGGCTTTTGCGGAAGGGATGAGCGGGATGTTCAATCTTTTCGGCTGGCCGGACCGCGCTCCCAGCTATTTTCAGCAGGTTATCGGGGATGCGCTGGTACCATATATGACCGTTACCGCGCTAATGGGCGCGTTGGAACACCGGGACAAGACCGGCCTTGGCCAGTTGCTGGATGTAAACCAGCTTGACGTCTGTTCTTATCTAATGTCACCCGTGGTGCTGGACGCCAACCTCAACGGACACGAAACCAGGCGCAACGGCAACCGGTCAGAAGGCGCTTGCCCTCACGGGGTATACCCCTGTTCCGGCAAGGACAAATGGTGTGCGATCGCCGTAACGAATGATCAAGAGTGGCGCAACCTCTGTGCGGCGATGAACAGTCCTGAATGGGCATCCAAACCAGAATACACTACGTTTATCGGCCGCAAAAAAGATGAAGAAACCCTGGACTCACTGATTGGAAATTGGACTGCCGCCTGGGATAACAATGACCTGATGAACTATCTTCAGAAACACGGCGTGCCCGCCGGCGCGGTCATCACCGGTAGGGGTATGACAGAGGATCCGCAGCTACAGCTGTTTTTGGCAAGAACAAAGTTTACCACCTTCGGCAATCATATAGTTGACCACCTCTGCCGAAAAGTAGGGGTCCGTCAGTTCATGTCTTATCCTTCCTCCTCAGGCTCTCTTTGAAGCGGTAGCTGTCTCCGTTCATCTC
>JANYKH010000144.1 GCA_025358235.1 Chloroflexota bacterium | reverse complement strand
CACGAAAGAGGCTTTTGATAACTTCGATCCAGAGAAGGTGGCCCGTTATACAGAGGATGATAAAGCCCGCCTGCTGCAGGATAAACGCATCATCCGCAACCGCCGCAAGGTTGACGCCATTGTTGAAAACGCCATCCGGTTGCTGGAATTAGACCGGGAATATAACGGCTTCCACAACTATCTCCATTCCAAAGGCAATTATGAAGCTCTGGCCCGGGACCTGCGAAAACAGTTCAAATTTATCGGCGAAATGGGTACCAACCTGTTTCTGTGGTACACGGGAGAAGAGGTTCCTCCCTGGCATAATTGGGATGGTACTCACGACGGCAAATAGATGGGGCTAATTATTCAGGCGTCGTTTGAATCAGGTGTGCGCCGTGTCTTTTTGGCGTCGGCCTGATGGCGTTTGGTATCCAGCCGTTTCAGCTTTGAACCGAGGGTCGGTCTGGTCTTGCGATGGACTTTCGGCCTTTCCGCAGCCTTAACGATCAATTCAAGCAAGCGTTTTACCGCGCTGTCCCGGTTGGCAATCTGAGTGCGGAATTGCCGGGAATCGATAATCAACACACCTTCTTCGGTTATCCTACCGTGAGCTATTTTCATCAAACGCTGCCGGACATCTTCCGGTATTGAAGGTGAATGAAGTACGTCAAAGCGCAGGCGCACGGCGGTAGAGACCTTGTTAACGTTCTGCCCGCCCGGTCCGGAAGAACGGATAAACTCTTCCTGAAGCTCGCTTTCATGTATCGTGATTGATGGTGTGATCTGAATCATGAACTCACTTTAACGCAACAGGTCAATGTAATTCAAGATAACACTAAGCTATCATGAGGGAGTACGGCTTTATATGAAAACGCCTTGCCCTACTGATTGACTATCTGCTATACTCTAAAAGTTGCCCCCATCGTCTAGCGGTTAGGACGCTGGCCTTTCACGTCGGTAACGGCGATTCGAATTCGCCTGGGGGCGCTTCTAATTCGTCGGTTGTAATTTTAAACACGATGCCGCCCATGAAACCCAGAACCAAGGGCTCAAAAGCGGACCAATTCTCCGAACCACTTTCCGGGGAACTTGCCACCTATGAAAAGGTCGGCCTCTTTCAGCGCGCAGTCAATCCCAGTACCGCTTACCGTTACCGCGGCGCCCTGTTACGCTACCAGCAGGCCATTGCCGGAGCCCCGCCCACCCTTGATAGTTCACGTACGTTCCTCGGGCACCTGCGTGAACAGGGTTTCACGCCCTCTACACTCCGTGTTTACCGGGCGGCGCTGCAAGGGTTTCACCTCTGGCGTGGAGAAAATCTTGAGTTCACCGTCAAAGTACCTCACCACGCCCCTTCCTATATTGAGGCAAGCATCGTTAGCGAAGTTCTGGCCAAAGCTAGGGAAATACCACTCGATTACCTGGTACTCCATTTGCTGGCCAATGCCGGTCTACGCCGGGAAGAGGCTGTCAACCTCAGAGTTCGCAATGTGGGTACTACCGCCCTGCGTTTTCGCGGTAAGGGAGACAAAGACCGGACTGTACCATTAACCCAGGAATTGGCTCGCATCTTGGCTGAATTCTGCCATGGTAAGGAGCCCGATGACGCCGTCCTGGGGGTAGGTGAGGGTGTCATCTACCGAATTGTTAAAAAATACGGGCGAATTATCGGCAAACCAGAATTAAAACCGCATGATTTTCGCCACGCCTTCGCAACCCGGCTCACCGAACGCGGGGTGAACTTACGCGTCGTCCAGGAGTTATTGGGCCACACTAACCTGAATACTACCCAGGTCTACACCGGAGTCAGCGGTCAACACCTCGAGGAAGGCATCGCTGTCCTTAACCCCGCAGCAACCAGGCCACCCGTTCCCAATAGTAACGATGGGGCTTCCCAAGCTACCAGGGCAGCCGCCAGTTCATTGAGCCGGCATACCGCTTTAATGAAATCCACATTT
Organism: Chloroflexota bacterium; assembly: GCA_025358235.1. Lineage (GTDB taxonomy): Bacteria > Chloroflexota > Dehalococcoidia > Dehalococcoidales > RBG-16-60-22 > JACPQH01. The sequence continues at coordinate 98 of JANYKH010000144.1, read as the reverse complement.
AGCCCTATTCTGCCAAATCTTTTAAAAACTATGGCCTACTTGCCTTGCAAATTAAACATAAAAGGTCCGGTCGTGGAAATCGAAAGGGTACAGTTGCG
>JANYKH010000123.1 GCA_025358235.1 Chloroflexota bacterium | reverse complement strand
GCCGCGCTTACTTCGCCGATGTGCCGGTAACCGGGGACCCGCTGGACGGGATATCAGAACATTACCTGACGGGTATCAAGTGCCCGCGCACCTGCTTTGAAAAGAACATTGGCGCAACGTCCAAGAAAGATTACGGGGCTGATCTGGAGTTCAGATTCAGTTATCTTAAAGATTACGCCGAAAAATGGAAGGTCAAGGGGGTTATTCTGGAGGCTATGCGCTACTGTGATACGCACGGTTTTGAAGCCCCAGAAATCAAGAGCTACATGGAAAGTCTGGGTTATCCGACGATCTTCATCGAGCCGGTATACAGCGAGACAGCCTTGGCCCAGTTGAAAACCAGATTGCAGGGTTTCCTGGAAATAATGGAGTAGATGCCGGGTTATTTATCCGCATGAAGTACGAGAGGAGGCCTGCGGGCCTCCTCTCGTTTTTGTTTAAAAGTAAATTCTGAAGCCCAACGCGCTGTCCTCAAAACCGATGTTCCGGTAGAACCGGTGCGCGTCAAGCCGTTTCTTCATGCTCATCAACTGCACCTTGTAGCAGTTGGCTTCCCGAGCGTGTTTGAGAACGTAGTCCATCATCTGCCGCCCGATACCCTGTCCACGGTAACGGCTGTCCACCACGAAGTTTTCCAGGATCATCCAGGGTCGCGCGTTGTGGGAAAGACTCGGCACGGTCTGAACGATAATCGTGCCGATGACCAGCCCATCTGACTCCACCACCAGCAATTCATGGCCGGGCATAGACTCGATTTGCAGGAAGGCATTTTCAGCTGCCCCGGGGGGTGGATTCTGTTTTGCTTCCGCGAGTTCCTCGTACAGAGCCAGGATCCGGGGTATGTCCTGCCGGACTGCCGTGCGTATCTTAATCATCTGGACCTCGTTAATTTATTACAGGCTATTCTACAACCGCGCCCGCCGTGGGGGCAATCCAGTGTGTTGTGGTTTCACCCTTGGAAATTATACCTTCTGAACTCAGACGGGCTATAATAAAATAATTCCCGCCCCAAACAATGAAGATTTATGTCAACATCATCGAAAAATAGCAGCGTTCACCGCGGCGTTAATATTCCCTATCCTTGGATCATCGTGATGCTCGGAGCGGTGTTGCTCCTGATGAGCAACATCCAGAACAATTCTTTCGGTGTTTTCTTCAAACCGATTGCCGCCGAATTCAACTGGAGCCGGGGCACAATCTCCGGCGCCTACGCAGTCCGCTCGATCATGCTGGCCATCTTCGCTGTACCGATGGGCTATTTTGCCGACCGTTACGGTCCGCGCCGTATCATCCTGCCTTCACTGGCCCTCTTCGGGGTTTGTTACTTGCTGTCCGGCCTGATCACTCAATTGTGGCAGTTTTACGCGGTACAGGGGGTATTATTAGGGTTAGCCGCGGCAGGTCCCTGGGTGGTCATTATTTCCACTGTGGCTAAGTGGCATGATAAAAGACGCGGGATTGCGCTGGGAATAACCTCAGCAGGAACCGGGCTGAGTTCGGTAATCTTCCCTCCACTTGCCACCGCTATTATTACTAACCTGGGCGGCTGGCAGGACGCGTATTTTGCCCTGGGCCTGATGATTCTTGCAGTTGCCGTGCCTGCATCCTTATTCGTTAAAGACCCGCCGCTAATTCAGGAAACCAAGAAATTAGGTACGCAGCATGTCCACCCCTTTGCCGCCTGGATCTTGCTGCCAAAATTACTCGGCAACCGCACTTTTTTCCTGATCACCCTGATGTTCCTGTTCCTTTATATCTCCTGTAACCTGGTAGTAAATCACCTGGTAAATTTCATTACTGACACCGGGATAAGCGCCCTGACCGCCGCCGGCATGGTAAGCGTTATGGGCATTGCCAGCACCAGCGGCCGTCTGGTAATGGGATTTATCTCAGACCGCATCGGTACAAAAATGGACGCCTTCGCCTGTGTGGCTATGGTAACGGTGTCACTCCTGCTGCTGTTATTAAAAATCCCGGTTTTGTTGTGGGTGGCAGTGGTCTTTTTCGGAATCGGTTTTGGCGGGGCGGCCCCTTTGGTTCCTGCCATTATCGGTGACTACTTTGGTACCCGTAAATTGTCCACATTAACGGGAGCGGCCGTTATCGGCGCAAACCTGGGGGCGGCTATCGGCCCATTGATGGGTGGGGTCCTTTTCGATGCCACCGGCAGCTATTTTTGGGCAATATCCATTTCCCTGGCCTTCATGGTGACTGCCCTGTTTATTGCGATGAAGCTGCCAGCCCCTAACCCCAGCCAGGAAGACGAAATCTTCGGTTGACCTTATTGAGGCTTGGGAATCTGCCGGAAAGCCTGCAGGAACCGGCGAGCGCGCTGATCACGGCCCACTACCAGGTCCGCCGAAAGAATGGCCGAACGATATTTAGCCGCATCCGTAATCAGGCAGGTGGCGCCAGCTTCGATTACCATAGCGATAAACGCCCCGCTGAGCATTTCACGGCTGGGCATACCGAAGGAGAAATTGCTGGCTGCAAGGGTGATATTGCATCCGATTTCTTTCTTCACCCGGCGGATAGTTTCCAGAATAATCAGCGCGGATTTGGGATTGGCGCCTACCGCCAGTGCGAGGCAATCAATAACCAGGTTATCCATTGAGATGCCCGCAGCGGCAGCCCGTTTCGCAATCTTATGCGCTATTTCAACCCTTTTTTCAACCGTGGGAGGAATGCCGTCATCATCCTGGAGCAGGCCGATCACCGCCGCGTTATATTCCTTAACCAGAGGCAGCACTCTCAGTAGGGAATGCTCCTCGCCTGAGACAGAATTGATCAGCGCTTTCCCCTGATAGACTTTCAACGCCGCCGCCAGAGCTTCGGCATTGGTAGTATCGATGCACAGCGGCACTGTCACAGTCTGTGAGACCAGCTTTATCGCCTCCGGCAGCAGCTTTACTTCGTCTATATTGAACCCGCCCACGTGGACATCAAGAATATCCGCTCCAGCCTGAACCTGGTTGACGGCCTCAGTTTTTACAATCTCCAGATCACCTATTTTAAGAGACTCCAGCATTTTCTTGCGGCCGGTGGGGTTAATGCGCTCCCCTATGATGACCGTGGGCTTACCTTCGCCGATGATAACTTCTTTGGTCGCTGAACTTACTTTAGTATCCATTTTGTGTTTGAAAATCCTCCCCAATATATGCCGTTATAAAATCTATCTAAAATCCAGGAAAGATAATTTCCGCCCGGGTGGGGCAATAACGAAATCGTTTTCCCATTCCCCGGAAAGCATCTTTTTGATCAAAATATCCGAGCCGCGAATTTCATCAAATTCCAAAGCAAACCGCTGGGCAGTCTGACGAGCTTTTAAACGATATGCTCCCTCATCTCCGGGACCTGTCTGGATATATGCCAGCCGGGTGTAGTGCCTCAAAGTCAGTGCAACGATGCGCCGCGCAGCTTCTTCCCCGTATTTGGCGCTAATGTCTGGGTACTGGTCAAAAATAGTGCTGCCGGTGTTGATCCAGCCTTTTGTGAGATAATAAGTTCCCGGGTTAGATTTGTTCTGAGCCGTATAAGACTGCGCTGAACCCAGAAATATTCCGATACAATCATCGATTTTGGGGACGACCAGAGTTTGAGATTGGGCGCTAAGCCCCACGACCGCGCGAGAACAGAGCCCATAACCAAGAATAATGGTCTCAATGCCGCTTTCCGTCTGATTTATGATATCCTGCAGCGAATTTCGAAGCTTGTCCGGATTGGTGTGCAGCCCGAATTCAACTTCCTGGCTGCGCATCACCGCCGGCATGAAAGGGGCAACCTCTTCCATCACCGTAGCACAGGCTATAATCTTCGTTTTGGCGGGGTTAAATTTTTGCATTTGTGTTCAGCTTTGCGACATTATAATATGATATGACGCTGAAACGTCAAGTAAGCATAATTTTATCAGCATATTTGTAAATTTCAGAAATATTTTGTTTCGGACGGCGGCGAAATAATGCAATTTCCTGTTTCAATTTCCGGCCAATGTCCAGGTTGGATTAATCTTGAAAATCGATTTTGAACCCACAGGGAAAAGGTCCCGGACGGAAGGAAAAACAAGCCTGCTGATATGCGCCCGGCAAGCGGGCATAGGAATCGGTTCCGTGTGCGGCGGCAAAGGTACCTGCGGACACTGCAAAATCAGGGTATCACAGGGTGTTTGCACGGAACCTACATCGCTTGAAAAGCGAATATTTACGCCGGCACAAATCGCCGCCGGTTGGCGGATGGCCTGTGAGACAGTTCCACTAAGCGATTGCTCAGTTTATATCCCGCCGGAATCCATGACAACCGCTCAGCGGATACAGACTGAGGGAGTGTCAACTGCCATCGAAATAAACCCTGCGGTTATAGCCCGCGAAATAAAACTTTCACCACCCACACTGCAAGACCTCCAGGGGGACGCGGACAGGGTCATGGCCGCCTTATCCACGCAGAGCGGCGTCAAAGCCCGCGCCGTCGATTATGCAGCCCTGAGGCAGGCGTCAAACAACCTGCGCCAGTGGGAATGGAAGTGCCAGGCAGTTATCCGCGGGAATGAAATCATTAACGTTAACCCGGCTGCCTCCCCCCTCCTTGGACTGGCCGTGGACATCGGTACCACCAAGATAGCCGGTTACCTTATCGACCTGAAAACGGGCCAAACTCTGACAGCCAGAGGAGTCATGAACCCCCAGATACGGTACGGGGAAGATATTGTGACTCGCATGGAGCATGCCGTGACAACGCCGGAAGGCGCCGCTCAGTTACAGAGCGAGGTTATAGATGGTATCAATGGCTTGATAGCAGATTTATGCGGGGATAAATATCATTCAGAGCAAATAGCTGCAGCCGTGATGGTAGCTAATACTGCAGTGCACCACCTGACTCTGGGGCTTCCGGTGAACCAGTTGATGCGAGCCCCTTTTATTCCCGCCGTAGCGCAACAAATAAGCATTAAAGCCAGGGATATCGGAGTCAAAATCGGCCACGGATCTTATATCGATTTTCTGCCCAATGTAGCGGGTTATGTAGGTGCCGACCATGTGTCATTCCTGCTGACGATAATCGGCGAAGGGCAGCCCAATGTTACTTCCCTGGCGGTAGATATCGGCACCAACACAGAAATATCATTGGTCAGAAATGGCGAGATATATTCAGTTTCATGCGCCTCCGGCCCGGCCTTCGAAGGGGGGCATCTTTCCTGCGGCATGAGGGCGGCTGACGGCGCCATCGAGCGCCTGAAGATCATCGGAGACAAGGTGTCTTTTCAAACCATCGGCGGAGCGCCTCCGGTAGGCATTTGCGGGTCAGCGACCATCGATGCCATGGCTGAATTCCGGGCGGCCGGGATCATCGACAAGAGTGGCAGAATAACGGTGCGGGAGCCATTGAGCACAGATGAGGGGGTGCCGAAATGCATTCTCTCCGTAGATGCGCGACCACCCGTTACGATTACACAGAAAGATATCAGGGAATTGCAATTAGCCAAGGCGTCTATTCGCGCGGGCATTGAAGTACTCATTCAATCTTCAGGTGCAGCCCCCGGAGAGATTAAGCAGGTGATCCTGGCAGGGGCTTTTGGGAATTATATCAGCGTGAGCAGCGCAATAGCAGTGGGGCTGCTGCCGGATTTACCCCCGGAAAGTTACAAACTGGTGGGGAACGCGGCGGGGGCGGGGGC
>JANYKH010000121.1 GCA_025358235.1 Chloroflexota bacterium | reverse complement strand
ATCGCCAGTTTACGCGCCATGGCCCCCGCGTCCTCGTTGGAGACGGCTACTACCTCGTCAATGACCTCTCTTTTTAGGTTCTCCGGTATAAACCCCGCTCCGATGCCCTGTATTTTATGCGGGCCTGGTTTGCCGCCGGAAATCACCGGTGACCCCTCCGGTTCCACCGCGACGGCTTTCAAGCCGGGCTTCCGGGCTTTCAATTCTTCTGCGATGCCTGTAATCGTACCCCCCGTCCCCACCCCCGCCACAACAATATCCACTCTGCCTTCCGTGTCCCGCCAGATTTCGTCCGCGGTGGTCAGGCGGTGGATTTCGGGGTTGGCCGGGTTTTGAAACTGCATCGGAATGAAAGAATTGGGTGTGGCTGCGGCAATCTCCTTGGCCTTGGCTATCGATCCGGGCATGCCTTCCGTCCCCGGCGTTAACACTACCTTCGCGCCGAAAACCGAGAGCAGGTGGCGGCGTTCCATGGACATTGTTTCCGGCATTGTCAGGATAAGCTTGTAACCGCGCGCGGCGCAGACGAAAGCCAGCGCGATGCCGGTGTTGCCGCTCGTCGGTTCTATAATTGTCGAATCCTTGTTTAACAGTCCCCGCGCCTCCGCCTCCACGATCATAGCCGCTCCGATGCGGTCCTTGACGCTGTGAATCGGATTGAATGATTCCAGCTTGCCAACTATTTCTGCGCCCGAGCCCGCGGCCACCCGGTTAAGCCTGACGAGCGGGGTGTTGCCGATGAGTTCGGTGACATCTTTGGCGATGCCCCTGGTCAAACGCGGCATGGATAGGGATTTGTAATTGATGCGGTCGATATTGGCGGAAGTTGAATTTTGATCAGACATAGTACATGTTCTCCTCTTTTTTGTCTTTAACCTTCTGCCGGTCGACCAGATCCTGTAATGTCGTCGAATCAAGGACTTTATCGATAGCGTCTTTAACTTCGGTCCAGATATCCCGTGTCGCACACGTGCGGTTGCGCGGACAAGTTTCCGGGCTGACTACACATTCCACCGGGCTGATCGAGCCTTCTAACAGGCGCACCACCTCGCCCAGGGTAATATCTTTGGGCTGCTTCAGCAGTTGGATGCCGCCTCGCGCCCCCCTGGTGCTGCGGATGATGCCGGCCCCGGTCAGCGGCGCGATCAGGTGTTCCAGGTAGTGCAGTGAAATATCCTGTCTTTCCGCGATATCCTTAAGCTGTACCGGTTCGGTACCGCCGATAAGGGCGAGGTCGAGAAGAGCCCGGGTTCCGTACCTTGCCCGTGTTGAAAGCTTCACCGTGGTCTCCTTTGTTGATTAAAATAATTAGCTTTAATAACAAATTTATACCACTTGAAAGATGATGTCAATACGGAAAAGCACTCATCAACCATTCCTGCGAAAGCAGGAATCCAAAAACCTGTTTTTTATTCCGGCGAAGGCAGCAACCGATAATTTTGTTATCTTACCAATCCATTGCTCTCGCCGCGCTGATGGAGAGAGGCAGAGTGAGGGGGCGTTAGTCCTGCAACTCCGGCGCAGGTCGCAGATTCCAAAGAAATCGGGAGCGGGGATTAAAGGGGGTGAGGATAGACAATTTATTGAGATCAACCGTAGGTCCACCCCCGGGGACCCTGTCCCCGGGGCTTCTTGTCTCTATGACCGGATCATTATCAGCAGCATCTTGAAAGCCTTTATTGCCTTCAAGGCGTGCGATTTGTTGGCCGGCATGATGATAAAATCTCCGGTTTTCACGTTGAAAGGTTCGCCGGCGATAGTCACTTCGCTCTCGCCTTCCAGCACGTAAACCATCGCATCGAAGGGCGCCGTGTGTTCGCTCAGTCCTTCCCCTTCGGCGAACGCGAACAATGTGACCGACCCTGTCTTCTTGTTCAGCGTCATCCGGCTGACGACTGCTCCTGCCTGGTACCGGACCAGATCAGCCAGGTTCGCTACCCGGTTTACGGGAGATGAATTCATTTCAACGGGCTTATCTTTGGCCATGGTGTTTCTCCTTTATTTTCCCAGCATCGCGACCAGGTCCGCCTCCGGTGTGGTGATGGCCTTAAGGTCGTAAGTGTCCTGGAGGACCTTCAGCACGTTGGGCGTTATCCAGGCGGGCAGGCTCGGCCCGAGGCGGATGCCCTTCACACCCAGATACAGTAACGAAAGCAGAATGGCGACCGCTTTTTGCTCATACCACGAGAGCACCAGGGACAGCGGCAGTTCGTTCACACTGCACTTGAAGACTTCCGCCAGGGCGACGGCTACTTTCACCGCCGAATAGGCGTTGTTGCACTGTCCCACATCGATGAGGCGGGGAATTCCATTGATGTCACCGAATTCCTTGTCATTAAAGCGGTATTTGCCGCATGCCAGCGTCAGAATCACGCAATCTTTGGGTATCATTAGCGCCAGTTCCGTGAAATAATTGCGGCCCGGTTTCGCGCCGTCACATCCGCCGATCAGGAAGAAGTGCTTGATCTGACCTTTTTTCACCGCATCCACGATTTTATCCGCGATAGAGAGGATGGCCGTGTGGTGGAAGCCGGTCGTTAAAGTCTTGCCCGGTTTTTCCGTCAACTCCGGTGTAGCCAAAGCTTTCGCAATCACCTGTTTGAAGTCTTCGCCGGTGACGTGTACTGCGCCCGGCACTTCTACCGGCCCGGTGGTGTACAGCCGGTCAAGATAACTGTTTTTAGGCGGCACCTGCACGCAGTTGGTGGTGACCACTATCGGTCCGGGAAAAGTGGCAAATTCCTTTTTCTGGTTCTGCCAAGCCCCCCCGTAGTTGCCTGCCAGGTGTTTGAACTTCTTCAATTGAGGATAGCCGTGGGCCGGCAGCATTTCCCCGTGTGTGTAGACGTTGATTCCCTTGCCTTCCGTCTGTTTTAAAATCTCCTGGAGATCCAAAAAATCATGGCCGGTGACCAGGATGCCGTGCCCTTTCTTGGTCCCGGTGGGGACGGGCGTCGGTACCGGTAAGCCAAAATGTTCAGTGTTGGCTTTGTCCAGTACTTCCATCACTTTGAAGTTGATGCGCCCGCATTCCAAGACCAGTTTCAACTGGCTTTGCAGGTCAAAGTCAACGTTGGTTAAAGTTGAAAACAGGGCTCTGGAATAAAACTCGGCCACTTCAGGGTCGGCGTACCCCAGGCGGCGTGCGTGGTAGTCATAAGCGGCCACTCCTTTCAAAGCATAAATCAGGGTATCCTGCAGGCTGGCCACATCCGCGTTTTTACCGCAGACCCCGGTGCTGCAGCACCCTGTTCCGCCGGAAGTCTGTTCGCATTGATTGCAAAACATGGTCATATTATCTCTCCTTTCCCTGCTCTTATACTTTTATGATGAGGTTAATTTGTTCTCATGCGGTATGATTTGCATCATATGAGCCAAACATCTACCCCATTCAAGCCCATTTTAGGTTCATGGCCAGCCTATACAAATGCGTAACTTTACTTAATCGGGTCGAAAAAATCGGGACAGGAATCTGCACTCAGGTTGTTTGCAATCTCTTGCTCTCGCCCCGCCGAGGGATAAAGTCATTGGAGGAGGTTGAGGCTGTAATTAATCAGCTGTTGGATATAATGTCCGATCTGAATTCATAGTGGACGCAACGGTTGGAAAGTGAACCATTCGCCGCTCAGGAATTGAGC
>JANYKH010000112.1 GCA_025358235.1 Chloroflexota bacterium | reverse complement strand
GATTTTGTTGACATCGATCGTGTCAGAATTCCGGTATATTGCCAGGATAATACCCAGTCCCACCGCCACTTCCGCCGCCGCTACAATCATAATGAACAGGGCGAAAACCTGCCCGGTTAACTGCAAGGGCGTAATAAACCGGGAAAAGGCGGCCATGGTGATGTTGACGGCATTGAGCATAATCTCGATGCACATCAGAATAATGACGGCGTTCTTACGCGTGAGCGCGCCGTAAAGTCCGATCGCGAATAATATCGCGCTCAGGACCAGATAATGCTGTAATGTAATTTCCATTATTTATCCCTCGCCAGGACGATGGCGCCGATCACGGCCGCCAGCAGCATCAGCGCGGCGATTTCAACCGGCAGGACAAACCCGTTTGAGGCGAAAAGCTTGTCGGCAAGCGTGGCCACGGTGGTATCGGGCGGGGCGATTTTCGAGATGTTCCATTGCGTGCCCGTAACAGCGTAAACAAATATCCCCAGCAGGAGGATAGCGATGATCAGCGAGGGTAAGGCGAACCGGTTGCCCGGATTGCCGTGCTGGACGTTACGGGTCATCATAATAGCCAGGATGATGAGCACGGAAATCGCGCCTACATACACCAGCACCTGGACCGCCGCTAAAAAGTCAGCACTGAGGGTGATATACAGCCCCGCCACCATCAGGAAGCAGGCCACCAGCGCCAGGGCGGATCGGAAGACGCCGTTAAGTAAAACGACTCCCAGCGCCGCGATTACCGCGACGGCTGCCAGTATCCAGAAAGAGATTGCCAGTCCCATCAATTATTCCTTACTGCGGTCTTCATTAATTTTTTCAACCAGCAGTGTCTGCACAGGCAGTTTCTCCGCGCGTTCGGGGTGGAAATAGCCGCTGACCGGCCGGTCCAGTGAGTCAGCCATCTGTTCTTTATTTTCGACCAGTTCCGCGCGGCGGTATTTCGCTTTTTCATATCGGGCGCCCATGAACAAGGCGTCATAAGGACAGGCTTCCACGCAGATACCGCACTGGATGCAGTAGCCGGTGTCTACCCGGTAGGTCTCAACTTCATATTTATTATTCTCGGTATTCGTCGCCGTGACGATCTGGATCGCGCCCTGGTGGCAGGCTTTCGCGCAGGTGGCACAGCCGGTGCATCGGGTCTTATTCCAGACCAGTTCCTGGCCGCGGATACGGCGGGAAGTATTCAGGCGCTGTTCCGGGTATTGCGTCACCGTCGGATGGCGCAGGTTCTGCTTGATCGTGACCAGCATGCCTTTCAGCAGGCCGTTACCGAAGTGTAGTTTCAACTCTACCCCACCCGTATTTCATTAATCTGGACCAGGTTACTATCAGTATGCCGGCAACGGCGAAATTGACGATGATCAGCACCCAGGGGAGACCCGCGGGCGTGGGCCAGATCACCACTTCAATCGCCGTCACGACGATATTAATTAAAGCCAGAGGCAGCATGAACTTCCATGCTAGCGCCATCAGCTGGTCGATACGGACGCGGGGGAAAGTGGTGCGCGTCCAGACCATGACGTAGAACATGCCGAAAGTTTTTACCAGGAACCAGAGCCAGGGGGGCAGGACAGGTCCCTGCCAGCCGCCTAGGAAAATGGTGCTGATGATCGCGCACATCGCCAGGGCTTCAGCGTATTCCACCAGATAGAACATGGCGAACTTCATGCCGGAATATTCAGTGTGGAAACCGGCCACCAGTTCCGAATCGGCCTCAAGCAGATCGAACGGGCTGCGGTTGATTTCCGCGCAGGCGGCGGCGAAGAAAATAATAAAGCCCAGCGGCTGTAGGAGGATGAAAGGAATGTTGGCCTGGGCTTTCACGATTTCGTTGGTGGAAAGTGAACCGGCGAGGATGACCACGCCGATAATTGCCAGCACCAGCGGGATTTCGTAGCTTACTATTGAAGCGACATCACGCATGGCGCCCAGCAGAGAGTATTTATTGGATGAACTCCAGCCCGCCATGAAAATGCCGACTGAAGAAATGGAGCCGATGGCGAAGACGTAGAGAATGCCGATATTCAGGTCGGCCAGCATCGCACCGTTCATAAAGGGAACGACGGCGAAGATCAGCAGTACCGGCACAAACGCCACGATCGGCGCCAGCCAGTGCACCACTTTATCGGCGTTGGCCGGAACAATGTCTTCTTTAAGGAGTACCTTAACCGCGTCCGCCACAGCTTGGAGCAAGCCGAAAGGCCCTGTCCGGTTGGGTCCGAGGCGGGACTGCATGCGGCCCATGCCGCGCCGCTCGATGTAAATGAGGCCCATCACTGCGCCCAGAGCAAAGCTGATCAACAGGACGGTGTAGAAAGCCCAGTGGAACCACGGATTGGCAAACAGTTCTGTCATTTTACCTGTCTACCTCGCCCATGGTGATATCGATACTGCCGAAAATGGTAATTGCATCCTGAATCTTCCAGCCGATGAGCATCTGCCGCAGAGCGGTCAGGTTGATGAGGCTCGGGGGGCGAACGTGGAAGCGGTAGGGAGCGATGCCGCCGTCTGAGACCAGGTAGAAACCGAGTTCGCCCTTGGGCCCTTCAAGGTGGCCATAGGCTTCCCCCACGGGCGGGTGTAAAACCTTGGGGACATCGCTAATCACCGGGCCGGCGGGTATTTTTTCTACGGCCTGCTCGATGATGCGCAGACTCTGCTTCATTTCCGCGATACGTACCGTATACCGGTCATTAGCGTCGCCAACTGTGCCGGTCGGAATATCAAATTCAAAGCGGTCATAAATGCCATAGGGATCAGCCTTGCGAAGGTCCCATTTGACCCCGGAAGCGCGGGCCACAGGGCCGCTGATGCCGCAATTGATGGCCAGTTCCTTCGGCAGGATGCCGATCATACGGGACCGGGCAAGGAAAATTTCGTTGTCGTTAATCAGACGTTCGTATTCGGCGATGTGAGCGGGCATTTCTTTGAGGAACTTGCGCAGCGCAGGCAAAAACTCCGCGGGCAGATCCTGGCTAACGCCGCCAACGCGCATGTAGTTGTAGGTAAGGCGCTGGCCGCTGACCATCTCAAACAGGTCCATCAGCTTCTCGCGTTCCCGGAACATATAAAGGAAGGGAGTGAAGAACGCGCCGCAGTCGTTAATGAAAGCCCCTGCCGCCACCAGGTGGTTGCAGATGCGCTGCATTTCCGCCATGATCACGCGGATATATTCTGCCCGCTCGGGCACTTTGACTTTAGCCAGTTTTTCCACGGCCAGGACGTAGGCCAGGTTATTGCTCATGGAGGTGATGTAGTCCATGCGGTCCGTGAGCGGGATAATGCCGGTATAAGTGCGCTGCTCAGCCAGTTTTTCCACGCCGCGGTGGAGATAGCCGAATACAGGCTCGATGTCTACAATTACTTCGCCGTCAAGAGTAGCGCGGATGCGGAACACGCCGTGCGTGCTCGGATGCACCGGGCCGATATTGAGGATGAATGGTTCAGTATGTAGTGCCATTATAAGTAATCCTTCCGCAGCGGGTGGCCTTCAAAACCTTCCCACAGGAAAATGCGTTTCATATTGGGATGACCTTCAAAGTAAACACCCAGGAGATCGTAGACCTCGCGCTCCTGGAAGTCTGCGCCCTGCCAGACGTTGATGATTGAAGGGATAACCGGATCAACCCGGTTGTAGCAGCGCGTTTTAAACATCAGAGTGTGATTGTGCGTCATTGAGGTTACCTGGTAGACAGCCTCAAAGTAGTCATAATAGTCCACAGCGGTGACGAAGTTGAGATAATCGAAAGCCATGGCTGGATCATTTTTTAAAAAGGTGGCGGCCTGCACCAGGAATTCCGGTTTCAGCATGACATATCCGGGCGCGGATTCCAGCACGCTGCCGGGCAGCGCTTTTTCAATCTGCGGTCCGATGTCTTTACCGGCAAGAGCGACTGTCATAATCTAATTATGCCTTATCCGCGAGTGATCTTTTGGCGATTTTTTGCTGCAGCATCTGGATGCCGTAGATCAGGCCTTCGGGGCGGGGGGGACAGCCGGGGACGTAAACGTCCACCGGGATTATGTGATTATAACCGGGGACTGTAGCGTATGAGGCTGAGGCGAACGTGCCGCCGCTGATGGCGCAGGCGCCCATGGCAATAACCCACTTTGGTTCCGGCATCTGGTCGTAAATGCGCCGGACATTGGGGGCCATCTTCCATGTGAGCGTGCCGGCGGTGATCATCAGATCGGCCTGGCGCGGTGAAGCGCGTAAAATTTCCATCCCAAAGCGGGAAAGGTCAAAACGGGGGCCGTTAGTGGCGATGAATTCAAAGGCGCAACACGCCGGGAAGCAAATGGCGGGCCACAGAGAAGAACGGCGGCTCCAGTTAATGACCGCATCAACGGTGGTGAGGAACATGTTCTTTTCCAGTTCCGAATCCAACCATTTATCGGGGTCGGGGATGATGGGCTGGCTGGCGATCTTCAGGTCATTAATAACCTTGCCTTCCGCCCGGTCAATTGCAATATCGGGGTAAATATGAGGCCGTTCTATTTCCATTCCAGGGTCCTTTTCTTCCAGGCGTAGACGTAGCCCACCAGAACAATAAATATCAAGATGATCGCGGCCGTCAGGCCGAAACTGCCCAGTTTTCGCAGGCCAACTGCAAAGGGATAAAGGAAGATTATCAAAACATCCATGGCTACAAAGAGCAGGGCGTAGAAATAATAGCGGAAATTGAACTGTACCCAGGTTTTTCCAATGGTTTCCATGCCGCACTCGAAAGTCGATGTTTTCACCGAATTCGGGTTATGCGGTACGACACCGATAAACCTGAGGGCAAACGGGATCAGCACCATGGACAAAGCCAGGAGCAGTGCGACGACCCCGAAAAGGGCAACGTAGCCGTAGTCGGTTAGCAAAATAATCCCCCCTAGATTGCACAACCGTGCTGAGTATAGCAAAAGGGTAGTTATAAATCAATCACCACCCTGTACGTATTGCTCACATTAATATCAGTAAATACCCTGTTTTTTTAAATAAACAAGTGCGGTTATTTGCGCATTCGTGTATGAAAACAAATATTTGTGTTCAAGCGGGCAGATTTACTCAAAATATTTTTTCCATTAAAGTAATCGGCGCCAATCAAACTAAACATCTCTGACAAGCACCTGTTATAAAGAAGTAAAACCTGGATGGATGATTGCCCCGGCCTAACATTGGAGCAAGGTTAAGCGCGGATATTGGCGCAGATACGCGTGAAATGCTAAAATTTAGATATATCCCACGGTCTTGAATTAACTTTCTCCTGCTCTGGAGGCGAACTAATCCATTTAATGTCTAACAAAATTGTTGTCAAAGGCGCCCGCGAACATAATCTTAAAAATATTGACATAACGATACCCCGTGATAAACTCGTCGTTATCACCGGTGTTTCCGGCTCCGGTAAAAGCTCTCTGGCCTTCGATACTATCTACGCCGAGGGCCAGCGCCGCTACGTCGAATCCCTCTCAGCCTATGCCCGCCAGTTCCTGGGGAAAATGGAAAAGCCTGACGTCGATTATATCGAGGGGCTGAGCCCTGCCATTTCCATTGATCAGAAAGGACCAAGTCAGAATCCCCGCTCCACCGTCGGCACAGTCACGGAAATCTACGACTACTTGCGCTTGCTCTTTGCCCGGGTAGGGCATCCCCACTGCCCCAAGTGTGGCCGCGAGATTTCCATGCAGACTGTCCAGCAGATTGTAGATTCCATTCAAGCGTTGCCGGTTGACTCCAAAATTATGATCATGGCCCCGGTCATTAAGGACCGCAAGGGTGAAAACACCGCCCTGTTCAACGATCTGCGCAAAAGCGGCTATGCCCGCGTCCGCGTGGACGGCCAGGTGAGGGACCTTTCCGACGACTTTGACCTGGACAAGAACAAGAAACATTCTATTGAGGTAGTCATTGACCGTATCGTCGTTGGTCAGGAAGGCAGCCAGAGCCGCATCGCTGATTCTGTCGAGACAGCTCTCAAACTCGGCTCCGGCGTCGTGCTGGTTTCGATCATCAACGGCGAAGAATTGCTTTTCTCGGAGAAATTTGCCTGTATTGCCTGCGGTCTCAGCCTTGGAGATATCGCCCCCCGCAACTTTAGCTTCAATAGCCCCCACGGGGCTTGCCCGGACTGCACGGGCCTCGGCGCCAAACAGGAAATCGATCCCGAGCTTATTATCGATAAGGAAGTCTCCATCGCTAAAGGGGCCATCCGTCCCTGGCAGTGGCAGACCTGGTATTTTGATCAACTGGATTCGCTGGCCCGCCGCCACGGTTTTACTATCAACACGCCGATTAAAGACCTGACGCCGGAACAATATGATATTTTGATGTTCGGGGAGGGGGGCAACTCCCACCGGTACCGCAACCGCTTCGGGCGGGTCCGTGAATATTATGACGGCTTCGAGGGCGTGATTCCCCGCATGGAGCGCCTGTATCATGACACCGAATCGGAGAATTCACGAGCTGATATCGAACGCTATATGGTCAGCCGCCCCTGCCCCACCTGCGAGGGCAGCCGTCTCAAACCTGAATCGCTGGCCGTAACCATCGGCAACAAACATATTTCGCAAATCTCCGGCCAGTCCGTGGTCAAATCACTGGATTGGGTGGACCATATCCGCCGCAAACTTTTAACTGAAAGGGAACTATTTATCGCTGACCAGATTTTAAAAGAAATCGAGTCCCGGCTGGGATTTTTAAAAGATGTCGGTCTGGACTATTTAACTATAGATCGCCGTTCGGGCAGCTTGAGCGGCGGAGAGTCACAGCGCATTCGCCTGGCTACACAAATCGGCAGCAAGCTAATGGGTGTGCTCTATGTCTGTGACGAGCCGACTATCGGTCTTCACCCTGCGGACGATTACCGCCTGATTTCAACCCTCAAGAAGTTGCGCGATCTGGGCAACACCCTGATCATCGTGGAGCATGACGAAGCCATGATGCGCGCCGCGGACCATATCGTGGATATGGGGCCGGGGGCGGGCGAACACGGCGGCTGGGTCGTCGCCGAAGGCACGCTGGATGACATCCTAAAGAATCCGGCCTCCTTGACGGGGCAGTACCTCAGCGGCGCAAAAACAATACCCGTCCCCGAGCACCGCCGCCCCGGTAACGGCAAGGAAATCGTCATCAAAGGCGCGCGCCAGAATAACTTAAAAAACATCGATGTCAGAATTCCCCTGGGCAAGATGGTATGCATTACCGGTATTTCCGGCAGCGGTAAAAGCAGTCTCATTGAGGAGATTTTGCATCCCAAACTGGCCCAGATTCTTTACAATTCCCGCCAGCGGGCCGGTGACTGTGATGAAATTACCGGCGTCGAGAACATTGATAAAGTTATCGATATCGATCAATCGCCCATTGGCCGGACCCCCCGCTCCAACCCCGCCACCTATACCGGTACTTTCGGTCCTATTCGGGAACTCTTTGCCACCGTTCCGGAAGCTAGAGTGCGCGGCTACGGGCCGGGCCGCTTCTCCTTTAACGTTAAGGGCGGCCGCTGCGAGGCCTGTCACGGCGAGGGTTATATCCAGATTGAAATGCAGTTCTTGCCGGACGTTACCGTGCCGTGCGAAATTTGCAAAGGGGCGCGCTATAACCGCGAAGCTTTGGAAGTAAAATTTAAAGGCAAGAGTATCTCTGAAGTCCTCGACCTGACCGTGGAAGAAGCCCTGAGTTTCTTTGAAAACTTTCCCCAGATAAAGCGCAAGTTGGAGACCCTGAATGATGTCGGTCTGGGCTATATTCATCTCGGTCAGCCCGCCCCCACTCTCTCCGGCGGTGAAGCCCAGCGCGTTAAACTGGCCACCGAGCTTTCCAAGCGGTCTACCGGCGGGACGCTTTATATTTTGGATGAACCCACTACCGGCCTCTCCTTCCATGATGTGGCCGCGCTGTTGTGTGTCCTTCAGCGTTTAGCTGATGCAGGCAATACCGTGGTGGTAATTGAGCATAACCTGGACGTTATCAAGGCGGCGGACCATATTATAGATCTGGGGCCGGGTGCCGGTGACAAGGGCGGCGAAATAATCGTGGCGGGCACGCCGGAAGATGTAGCCGCCGAGCCACGTTCCGCTACTGGCAAATATTTGGTCGGCCTGCTGCCTAAAAAACCGGAATTAGTTGCAGTAACAGGAAAAAGACATAGATGAACCCCGCGTCTCCAAACCCGCGGTTTAAAATCCCCTACGGCTATATCGTCGTAGCGGTTGCCACGTTTAATCTGTTTTTATTTTTAGGGTCGCAATATACCTTCGGCGTTTTCTTTAAACCGCTGGCTGATGAGTTCGGCTGGCAGGCGGCTACCACTTCCTCGACCTTTTCCCTGATGATGCTGGTGCAGATGGTCACTATCGTGATGGGCCGCGTTAATGATAAATTCGGGACGCGGCTTGTTCTTATCGTGTCCGGTTTACTCCAGGGCGTCGGCTATTTTTTAATGGCTCGCGTGACCTCGCTCTGGCAGACTTATCTGTTCTTTGGTTTGACGGCTATCGGTGTCAGCGGCGGTTTTGTACCGCTGCTTTCCGCTGTAGTCAGAGCTTTTGACAAGCGCCGGGGCCTGATGACCGGTCTCGCTTCTGCCGGAGCCGCCGCCGGGGCCATGGTTTTTCCGCCGATAGCTAACTGGCTTATCGCTATTTACGGCTGGCGGGAATGTTACATGATGTTGGGAATCGGTATGGGGGCGCTGTCCGTTGCCTCAGCTTTTTTGATTAAGAGAAAGAAAGACAACGACGCCATATTTACTTCCACCGCCCCCCAGCTCGCCGCCTCCCGGGCCGGTTATACTCTGAGAGAAGCATTGAGCACCCGCCGCTTTTGGCTCTGGGGCTTGACGATATTCTGTCTGGGTCTTTTTGTTAACGCTCTGATGGTTCATGTAGTCCCCCACCTTACCAGCATTGGGATTGCAGCCGGGGCCGCTGCCACCATTTTCATCGCCGTGGGTATCACCAATGCTTCCAGCCGCGTCTTCATGGGCGCAGTAGCGGATCGGCTGGATTTGCTGACAGCCACTTTAATCAGTTACGCGGTCGGGGTTGTGTCCATGGTTCTGCTGATTACGGCTTCGGGGATGGGCGGATATTATCTGTTTGCCGTGGGGTTCGGATTCGTGTTCGGAGGAGTCTCCGTGACCCATTCGCCCATTATCGCCGAGTATTTTGGCATGAAGTCCCACGGGACTATCTTCGGCTGTACTTCTGCCTGCTATTGCCTCGGCAGTGCGCTGGGTCCGTTCCTGCTGGGCTGGATATATGATATCAGCGGCAGCTATTATTTCGGCTTCTGGATGATGATGTTCTTTGCGTTGGCGCCGACTGTATTGATTTATATTCTTCGCCGGGAAAAACAGTCCGAATTAAAACTTGCCGAGATGAAATCAATCTAATCCGGCTTCGTCTTCTTTCCGCTTTCCGGTTCAGCGCCGCCCCCCACCCATCCCGGCGGGGGAAATTTATCGAAAACAACCCTGGTGGTATTAAACGGGAGTTCGATTCCCTCTTTTTCAAAAACTCTCAATAGCCTCAGCCGCAGTTCACCGGTGACATCCCACTGGCGCGATGGTTTGGTATCGCCCATAATTTTTATTTCAATCGCCGATTCACCCAGTTTGTCCACCCGCAACACTTTGGGTGTTTTGATGAATGAGTCCGCCCAGGCTTTCTCCGCCGCCATTTCGGCACAAACGCGGTTAATGACCCCGATGGCATGTTCCATATTGGTGCCGTAGGCCACCGGGATGTTCAGGTTGACCCTTGACCACTGCTTGGTATAGTTTGAGGCTACTTTAACTTCTCCGTTGGGGACCACGTGGACGGTGCCGTCCGCGTCCCGCAGCAGCGTGCGGCGCAAGTTAAGGTCTTCCACCAGGCCCGTGACCCCCGCCAGGCTCACCACATCCCCCTTGCGGAACTGGTTTTCCATGATCACAAACAACCCGGCGATGACGTCTTTCACCAGGCTTTGCGCACCGAAACCTATCGCCACGCCCACGATCGACACACCGGCCAGCGCGGGGGCGATGGGGACACCGGTTTCACCCAGGAACATAAAGACAAAAACTACCAGGATCAGGACTTCCATGGAGGTTACCATTACGGTGATGAGGGTATCCGCCCGTTTGGCGATTTCATCATCGGTTTGGCCGATGCTGGAGTTGGCGACTGCCCGTTTGATGAAGTGCGGTATGGCCAGCACGGTAAAAAGCAAGCTAAGCAACCCGAGAACGGCAATGAGAACCAGTCTGGCGCCGTGTTCCAGCAGCCAGTTTTCCACCATGTCCATCTCATAGCCGAGCATTTTCAAAATGATAAAAACGCCGACGGCGATGCCTACCAGCGGTACGGCCGTCATAAGGAAAGATGAAATGAACCCGTCAAGGTTGCCGGCAGTATGCGGATGAATCTCAACCCGGTACCATTTTACTGTCCCGTGGATAAAGACTACGGCGGTGTAAATGCCGAAAACGACGAACAACATGGGGATTATTTTATTGATGAAGTCGCTTATGCCGGACGGCGGCAGGTCGGCCACCCGCCACCCTGCCCAAAGACCCAGCCACAGGCACCAGAGTACCGCGGCCCACTTCGTCGCGGCGATGATGATGTCATCCCATTGGGTAGCCGTTTTGGCCGACCATTTGTGAATCTGACGGTAAAGCAGCATGCGCAGCAGGAACATCCCGCCGGCCACCGCCACGCTAACTATTCCCGGTATCAAAAACTCGCGTAAGACTTCAAACAAATTATCCCCCGATGGTTTGCAGGAATTAGACTATCCAAATAATATATGGTCTGTGACCCGTTTTTGGCAAGCGATCAGCATGCAAAAATTTGCTAAGGTGTTGTTGATTTCAATTGACCTTTCCGGGGTTTGCGGGGATAATAAAAAACAATTAATTAAACGTGAATGATATAAAATTATGAAGTTCTTTAACCGGTGTACGGAGGCATAAAATGGTTGATCGCCTGAAGGAC
>JANYKH010000094.1 GCA_025358235.1 Chloroflexota bacterium | reverse complement strand
GGCGGTGGGCGCGGCGGCGCTGCCCGGCTCACGGTTATAAACGGTCTGGTAGCGTTCGGGGTCAGCGACGGGGGTGCGGATGTAGGGGGGGAGGGGAATCTTGCCGATCTTTAAAAGCGCGCCTTCATTTGAGAGGCGAACCTTTTTGACGCCGTCCCCGCAGTCTTCCAGAATCTCTACCGAATGGTTTTCAGTTTCACCGGCCACAATTATTTGGCTTCCCGGCCCGAGATGCTTGCCCTGCACGAGAGCTTCCCATTCCCCGGCGGCGAGCCGGCGCAGAAGCAAGATTTCAGCATGACCGCCGGTGGCTTTCCTGCCCAGAATCCGCGCGGCAATGACGCGGCTATCGTTGAAGACCAGGACATCGCCGGATTTCAGATAGTTTTCGACATCATAGAAATGGCGGTGCTCTATCGAGCTATCGGCGCAATTGAGTACCATGAGTCGAGAGTGATCGCGGGGTTCGGCGGGGGTCTGGGCGATCATCTCCGGGGGGAGAATATAATCAAAATCTGAAGTTTTCATTGTTTAAATCAAAATAATGGATAAGTCCCCCTCACTTTAATCCTCTCCCGCGCGGGGGCGAGGACAACAGATTGGTGAGCAGGATGGCACGATATCGTAAGCATTTTAAACTAAAACAGGGACCCGTGGTTAGCGAGTCCCTGTTTGATTTAACAATTAAGTTGATCTTACTTATTGAGGCCGGCCATATCGATGATCTGAGGGACCTTTTTCTCCATACCGATCGCCATGATGTGGACGCCCTGGCACATCCCTTTGAGATCCTTGATAAGGTTGGCGCAGATTTCCAGACCGGTCTTCATCTTGTCCGTGGAATCAGTCATCTGCTTGATCAGGTTATCCGGCACGAAAACGCCGGAGACGTTCTTATTCATGAACTTGGCCATGCCGGCAGATTTTAGCGGAATAACGCCGACAAGCACCGGGATTTTATAAGGGGCAACCCGTTTCATGAACTTTTCAAAATCGGCCGCATCAAAAACAGCCTGAGTCTGGAAAAATTTCGCGCCCGCCGCGATTTTCTTTTCCATTTTTATAATCTGTAATTCACGGGTAGCGTCGCTATCTGAATAAACTTTGACGACGCCGCCGGGCAGGAAATCGGTCTTGCCTTTAAGTTCGTTGCCGTTCATGTCATGGCCTTCATTGAGGCCCTTAATCACGGAAAGGAGCTGGACTGAGTCCAGATCGTAAACAGGCTTGGCCTGGGGATGGTCGCCCAGAGCAGGAAGATCGCCGGTAAGGGCGAGGACGTTGCGGATACCGAGCACCCAGGCTGAAAGAAGGTCAGATTGGATGGCGATGCGGTTTCGGTCCCGGCAGGTAACCTGATAGATGGGGTCCAGGCCGCGGTTGACGAGAAGGGAGGAGACGGCCATCGAGCCTAGTCGCATGACGGAACTCTGCTGGTCCGTAACGTTGGCGGCATCAATTTTACCCTTGAGAAGTTCCGCCGATTCTTCAATTTCCTTGATGTCGGTACCCTTTAGCGGGCCAACCTCGGCGGTGACGACAAATTTTCCGGCTTCAAGCTGAGATCTGAAACTCACTATGATGTCCCCCTTCCAGATACGGAAACAGGTTTCCTACGTAGTTATATTTACAAAGAATTATACGCTTTTGCGCTATTAATTTCCAGCCCGAAGATGAGGGCTATCAACGTAATCATATACCAACGATGTTGATGCCGTAAAAAATCTTTATAAAATCCTATTAATTGGCTTTCCCCAATTGTCATATAATTATCAATAAGACAATTTCTATTTTGGAGACGGTCAGAATGTGCAGAAACATTAAGGTACTTTACAATTTTCAACCACCGGCCACCAACGCTGAAATCGAAGCGGCGGCAACCCAATTCGTCAGGAAGATAAGCGGTTTTGTCACGCCATCCACAGCCAACGAAGCTGCCTATAACCATGCGATAAAAGATGTGCAGAAAGCGGCAACCACCCTGCTGGATTCACTGGTGACTAAAGCGCCTCCGCGCAACCGGGAAGAAGAAGCCGCGAGAGCTCACGCACGGGCGTTAGCCCGGTTCGGCTCTAACCGGCGGGCATAGCAGAACGGCTATTGTATTGAAAGGCTAATGAGGGTAGGATAGGCGGACAGGGACGGATGCAAATGAAGGCGGCAAAATGAACGAAAAAGAAAAGTATTCAGACCAGGAAGCGAAGCGCGCAGCGGGTGATAAGAAACGCCACGAAGCCGATCTGGCTAAAGAGCAGGAAATAATAAAAGCCCAGAAGGTCAAAGAAACCAAGCGGAACGAGGAACTGGCCCGGGAAAATATCAAGGAAGCAGCTAAAGACAAAGCGCGGCGGGAAGAATATCAGGCCAGGGAAAAGAAAATAGCCGAAGAACAAAAAGCCAACATCAATAAGTCTGGCAATAAATAGAGTTTTAATCTGCCCAGTTCGTAAGAGCGAAATAAAAATTGTTGAGGCGGTTAAAGGCCTCAGACTACGGCGTTATCGAGGATCTTGACCGGCTCCGGCGCTTTCTTTTCCTTCATGTTCTCCAGCACCCAGAACCATATAAAGCCATCGGTCACTGAGACCACTACCTGCAAACATAAGGCCACCAGCGCGGTGGAGTAGCGTCCCTCTCCAAAGCAAATGCCGATAAAGGTTCCCCAGGAAATTGTTAACGCCCCGATTACAATCGTGGTCGCTTTTAGCAATTTGTATTTGTTGCGGAGGTCCATCATCACTTACCCGTATAAATTTTTTAAACATCCATCATTCCTTCCCGATAAATTTAGTTACGAATCCCGGGTAGCAGATGACGGCGGGAGATAAGTGGGCATGGCCGCAGCGGCCTGAAGATCGGCTTTCGTTTTGCCGCAAATCTTGCAAATATTTGGCTGGATGTTGCAGTTCCAG
>JANYKH010000325.1 GCA_025358235.1 Chloroflexota bacterium | reverse complement strand
GCAGATACGGCGGTTTTACCGACGAAATGGGTGACGGCATCGATGTTGGCGACAAGACCGGGGGCGTCAGTTTTGTGCCAAATGATGGCGGAGGAGCACCGACCGACGAGACCGGGGCGGGATTGAAAGTCGCCGGAACAGCCGGGACCACCGGCGAAGTGGAAAAGGGCACGGGCGTCGAGTACGTCGCGGCCGACCCAAGTGGGGCTTCGGGCGTCGGTGTTTTCGGCTTTAGACGGAGATTCATCAGACCGGACTCGTCAACCCCCAGCGTAGCGGTAGCGGCAGGGGCCGAAATCGACGGGTCAGGGAGAACCGCCGGCCGCGGTGTCACAGGGTCGGGCGTCACGGGTGGCGGAACTGCGGACGCCGGGGGAGATGAACCGTTTTATATTGGAACTGTTCCGGATTTTCAAAAAGCTGCTGCACCTGGCGAGTTAATGTTAATTGACAAACCGCATCCCAGAAAAGGATATCCCTTTAATGACCCGGCAATTGCTTTACCGGATTGTCAGAATAGAAAATTGTGGCAACTATTTTTCGGAACTCAAACTTTCGATTATGATAAAATCCTGATCTGCTTCAAAGAAAAAATAAACGATTGGGCTGAATTATTTATAGGTTTGCGGGAGAACCTTGGAAGCACCCATCATGTGGTGATACCTGAATTATGGAAGCCAATGGTTAACTACGTTGTATTTTGCGTGGACTCGGATTTATTTCTGACAGTTATTGATTTACCCAATGACGAAGTGATATCAGTGCTTGAGGGAATTGCACAGAAGCATGACCTAACGCTGGATATTCAATCAAAGTAATATCAATATCACACGTTCTTCATCGATAACAGAAGGCCGGAGTTTGTTCAGTCCCCGGCCAGTTTAATATTGCAAATTTGCTTTACTTGCTCTGTTCCAGCCTCATTTCAACCGCGCGAGCGTGGGCATCAAGACCCTCTGCCCTGGCTAACGCGGCAGCGGAAGGACCCAGTCTCCGAACCATGGCCGTATCTACATTGATAACGTTGATATACTTAAAAAAGTCGGCGACGTTTAAGGGGGAACTGAAGCGCGCCGTGCCCCCGGTGGGCAGGGCGTGGCTGGGTCCGGCGTCATAATCGCCCAGGACAACCGTCGCCAGTTCTCCGGCGACGACACAGCCGGCATTGGTGATTTTATCGATGTATTGCCCCGCGCTTTTGAACATGAGGCAGAGATGCTCCGGGGCAAACTCGTTGGCCAGGTTGATTGCCTCCTCCAGACTCGCTACGATGGCCGCTGTGCCGTTCTGGATGGGCGGCGTGAGTATTTCCTTGCGTGACAGCCGGGATAGCTGCCTTTCGACTTCGTTGAGGACCTTGTCCGCTACATTGGCCGATGTTGCCACCAGTACCACTCCGGCCATGGTGTCGTGTTCGGCCTGGGCAAGGATTTCTCCGGCGCAATAGGATGGATCAGTGGTCGTATCCGCGATGACCATGACCTCGCTGGGGCCCTGGAGGCCATCGATGTCCACAGAGCCAAAAACCGATTTTTTAGCCAGCATGACAAAGACGTTGCCGGGGCCGCAGATTTTATCTACCTTGGGGACAGACTCTGTGCCGAAGGCCATGGCGGCAATCGCCTGCGCGCCGCCGAGGCTGAAAATGCGGTCGACTTTGGCGATATCTGCCGCGACGATGAGGAGGGGGGATAGGCCGCCTTCGGGGCGGGGAGGGGTGCAGAGAACAATTTCAGAAACGCCGGCGATACGGGCGGGGATGGCCGTCATTAATACTGTCGAAGGGTAGGCGGCGGTGCCGCCGGGGGCGTAAACGCCCACTCTTTCGATGGGGCGCACCAGTTGACGCAGTCCGTCTAGATTGGTCTCGCGCCAGATTGCTCTTTTCTGCGCTTCATGGAAAGCGGTGATATTCTCTGCGGCCATTTGCAGCGCGGCGACTACTTTTTTGTCCACCAGTTTATAGGAGGGGGCAGTCAACCGGCGGTTGATCTCAATCGATTCCAATGTGATGTTATCGATTTTCAGGGTCAGTTCGCGGAGGGCGGTATCGCCTTTTTCGCGAACCTGCTGGATGATGTACTGGACGACGCGTTCCGGGTCTTCCACGCCGAACATCTTTTTGAGGCCCTGTTTGAGGCGGGGGGAAACCGGATAAGAGGTGGAGGGGGATCTTCTGGAAAGAGCCTTTTTGGCGGCTTCGAAACCTTCAATCGTTTTCAACTTTGACTCCTGAATGAGGGGCTTTTTAACAATTATAGCGTGAAGCAAAAATTATTGCTTACGTAACGCCGGCGGACTTTCTCAATCGAGTATCAAAATCCAGATTATTGGACGAGAGAATTTTATCAGCCGCCAAGTTTCACCAGGCGGCACTCCCTCACCTTAATCCTCAGGGTATTGAATAAATTGTTTAACTAAAAAGGAAATCAATGAAGAATTGCTTCGTTTCACTCGCAATGACAATGAATTTAAGAATTTATTATTTCCCCGGATGTTTGAGCAGCCAG
>JANYKH010000020.1 GCA_025358235.1 Chloroflexota bacterium | reverse complement strand
CTTCGTAATTTGCTAATTTATGGGCTATACAGATCCATTGACCAGTATGGCGAGAGTTAATTTAAGGAGTTTCAACCAAAAGAGAACTTAACCGTCTGGCCTCGATTCTTGTCAAAGCCAGGCAATAATGGTAAAATGCGGAAAACAGTTTCCGATACCCAATGGGGAAAAAAGCATGCAGGACAGCTTAACTTTCAGACCGGATTTAACCGTACTCTTTTGCGGAAGATCGCTGGCGCCGGAGAACCATCTACCGGAGGGCTGGATCGATTCCGGTGACTACCGGGTCCGCTTCGTGCAGATTCCGTGCAGCAGCAAGATCGAGCCGCTTTTCATCATCAAGCTTTTTGAGGCGGGCGCCGATGCAGTAACTCTCGTCGCCTGCGCGCCCGAAGTTTGCCAGTCGCTTTTCGGTAATACAGGATCAGAGCAGCGCATCAACTACGCGCGGCATTTGCTGGACGAAGTGGGTGTGGAATCTGCCCGTCTGACGCTGGAGTGCAAGGCGGGACTTTCAACCGCTGATCTCAAGGCGATCGCCCGTGATCTGGCGGCGGCTTCTGCCAAATTAGGCCCCAGCCCTCTTAAAAAATCCGTTCCGGTAAAATAGGTCTACCTTTTCAGGTGGTGAAGTATGCCCAAGAAGTATCACATTAACATTAAAACCCTTCCCCCCCGGCACGAGCTCATCCCCTCTTTCTGCGCGGTTGAAAACCAGTGTCTGCACTGCACAACCTGCGTGAAAGATTACGCCTGCGTTTACAACGTTAACAAGAACCGCAAACTGGATACCGAGCAGGTACTGGTAAGTGCGGATAACGTCTGCATGAGCTGCATGCGCTGCATCCAGGAATGCAAGGGCGCTGTGCTGGGAAGGCTAAAGAACTCCCGGTTCGAGGCGATGGGAGACACTTACTGGAAGCCGGATATCATCCAGAAGATATGGGCACAGGCCGAGACGGGCAAAATCCCGGTCTCCGGCGCAGGATACCGCGGTCCGTTCTCCGGGCCGGGGTTCGACCAGATCTGGACAGATATGTCAGAAATCGTGCGGCCGACGCGTGACGGCATCCACGGACGGGAATACATCAGCACAGTAATAGAACTGGGCCGAAAACCGAGCCAACTGGAATTCGACAAGCAGGGTAAATTACTTACCGTTATACCCGCTTTCACGGAAATACCCATCCCCATTATCATGGACATTCCTCCCCTGGCCCTGGTGAGCGAAGCAACCCGACACGCCATAGTCAATGCCGCGGCCAAACTGGGCACGCTGGCCGTGACATCTTACGCGGACTACCACAAACATTTCTCGAATCATGCGAAGTCGCTGATCGTGAAAGTAGACCCGGATAAAGACGACATCAATTCCGTAAAGTCACCGGTGATCGAACTGGCGTATACGCCGGACGCACCGGCCATTATACACAAGCTGAAAACACATAATCCGGCGCAGATCATATCAGTGCGATTGCCGCTGGACGAACACGCCGCGGTCAGAGCCAGCGAACTGGCGGGCGCGGGTGGGGAAGTAATCCACCTCCAGGCCAGCATGCAGGCGCGCGGCCTGGGGCTGCGCAGCAACGACTTTATCACCGGACTGGTGCGTGAAGTTAACCTGAGCCTGGTAAAAGCCGGCTTGCGCGAGCAGGTGACGGTGCTCATAACAGGCGGCATCGCCATGGCGGAGCACATCGCCAAGATCATCCTTTGCGGGGCAGACGGCGTGGGCCTTGACCTGTCCCTGATGGTGGCGCTGGAATGCCGTCTCTGCCGTGAATGCGGCGAGGCCGAGTGCCCGGTGCACATCGAGCAAATTCCGGTAGATTACGCCACACAAAGAATCATCAACCTGATCGGGGCATTACACGATCAGCTTATCGAAGTTATGGGCGCGATGGGTCTGCGAGAAGTATGCAGGCTGAGGGGCGAGGTGGGGCGCGCCATGTTCATGGAAGACCTGGAGAGGGAGAACTTCAAACCGATATTTACAAAGCACATACCGGCCCAGATTTCATCCGGGAACATCGGGGTGGACGCGGAAAAGCGGGGCATCGCCGGCGAAATGGCCGTACCGCCCGCAGCCGACCTGTGGGACTTCCCGCCGGCCAAAGATCTGGTAAAAGCGACGAACTCGCGCTACCGCAACCGGCTGAACAAATACAAGATAGTGAAAGGCAAGAACTGCATCGATTGCGGTAAATGCTTTGAAGTATGCACCCAGGGAGTTTTCACCAAGTCCAAGGGTGTTAAAGCCAAACCCAAGGCTCATCTCTGCATCGGGCCGGTGGAATGCCGTAAAAAAGGCGTCTGCTGCGTAGATGTATGCCCCACGGGAAATATCGCGGTAATTATTGATCCCGTCTGGCGGACATTCGGCGATCCGAGATGGACCCCCGATCTGATAGTCAGCACCTGGATGCAGGCCGAAACCGGCCGACCGCCGGAGAACGGGCTGGAATACAAGGTGGGGGCTTCCGGGGGCGGGTTTGACCGGATGGACTTCGTGTTCCCCAAGAAGCAGCCCGCGATGGATATCAAGCAGTCTGAAGTCGACCTGTCACTGACGCTCAACCGGCGCGGCGACAACCGGCCGGCCGTGGAAATACCGATACCGTTTTACGGCGGTGGGATGAGCTTCGGCTCGATTAGTTTGTCAACAATGACGGGACGGGCGCAAGCCTATACCGCGTTTGATTCATTCACCTGCACCGGCGAAGGCGGTTACCCGGATGTACTGGTGCCCTATGCGGACCATGTCATCACCCAGGTAGCCACGGGGCTCTTCGGAGTAAGAGAAGAGACCATCCAGCGCGCGCGCATCGTGGAATTTAAATACGCGCAGGGCGCCAAACCGGGCCTGGGCGGCCACTTGCTGGGCGATAAAGTGACCCCGGCGGTCGCCAAAATCCGCGAGGCAGTGGTGGGCACTTCTTTGTTCTCGCCGTTCCCTTTCCACTCCGTTTACTCGGTGGAAGACCATAAGAAACACGTAGACTGGATTAAGGAAGTCAACGAGAAGACGCTGATTTCGGTCAAGGTTTCCAGCGCGAGCGACGTGGACATGGTGGCGGTGGGCAGTTATTACGCCGGCGCGCACATCATCCATATCGACGGCAAATACGGCGGCACCGGCGCAGCGCCGGACATCTCCAAGAAGAATATCGCCATGCCGCTGGAATACGCCATACCGAAGGTACACCAGTTCCTGGTGGCGGAAGGCATCCGCGATCAGGTGACGTTAATCGTATCCGGCGGCGTCCGGTCAGCATATGACATCGCCAAATCAATCGCGCTGGGCGCGGACGGCGTGGTGATCGGCACGGCTGAAGTTGTCGCACTGGAATGCGTAAGGTGCGGACGCTGTGAAAGCGGACGGGGCTGTCCCCGCGGCATCGCCACCACCGATCCCGAATTATCGACTCAATTTACCGTGGAATGGGCCCGGCAGCGCATCGTCAATCTGTTCAGTTCATACTGCATCCAGCTGCAGGACATCCTGTGGCGCATGGGCATGAAGAGTGTGAAGGAACTGGTAGGCCGTTCCGATTTACTGGTACACAGCGATTATGTCAGAGAAACGAAGCCGCAGGCGCAGCTTGCGGGTAAACAATAGGTAACAGGTGCAATATGGATTTTGCTAAAGCGATAATCGAATCAAGAAAGAGCATGGTACCGGCGGACTACAAGCAGGGAGCCAAACAGGCGGAAGAGGGACGCTCGCGGCAAACCCCACTACCCCGCAGCCGCCCTCTTC
>JANYKH010000314.1 GCA_025358235.1 Chloroflexota bacterium | reverse complement strand
CCCGCCCGGGGCGCCGCTGGGTAGCTACGTCTGGAAGTGATAAGCGCTGAAAGCATCTAAGTGCGAAGCATACTCCAAGATAAGATCTCCCATCACCGGTAGTAATACTGGTGGGTAAGACCCCAAGTAGACCACTTGGTTGATAGGCCGCAGGTGTACGTACAGTAATGTACTCAGCTGAGCGGTACTAATGGTCGAGGGCTTGACCTGCTTCAGAGTTAATATTAGCCAACTAACGCAAGTTAGCAGTTTCTATTCGGTAACATCAACATCAAAGGCCGGTGAAGCAATTCATCCGGCCTTTTTTTATTGCTTTTTACTTTCTACTCGACAGGGAAACCTCTTTTTTCTTTGCGAACCCGAAGTCCCGACGCTTTGTTAGAGAAATTGAACTATTTCTAACATCTCCGAGACATACTTTACCCTCATTTCTAACACAAATCTAACACACCTCTAGCGTTATTCTAACGCTGGCGGGTCTTTAATGAACAAGGTTAATTTTCATATACCTGAGGTTGAAAACATGAACAAAGTTATTCAAGAACGCTGCCCCAAATGCGGCGGCAAGGTTCTACTGGATAAGGACCTGCACGACTGGTATCAGGAATGCATTCAGTGCGGCTATAACGGTGACTTACAGGTAGTCACTAACCAGGCTGCACGTGTTAACATTGCCGGTTCCGCTGCCATGCCCGTATCCGGTTAAAACAAGAAATCTCAAAAAAGGAGGAAAAGTTAATGGTAGAAAAGTTACAACCCCTCGGGGACCGCGTCATCGTCAAACCGATGAAGAAAGAAACCATGACGAAAAGCGGCCTGATCATTCCCGATACCGCAAAGGAAAAACCCCAGGAAGGCGAAGTAATCGCTGTGGGACCCGGCCGTAAGAACGATGATGGCATTCGCACTAAAATGAATGTGAAAATCGGTGATGTCGTCCTCTACGCCATGTACGGCGGCACGGAAGTAAAACTGAATGGAGAAGACGTCCTGATCATGTCTGAACATGACGTCCTGGCTATTCAGCAGGCTGATAAAGCCGCGGCCAAAACCGTTGCTAAACGTGCGGCTAAACCTGCGGCTAAACCTGTAGTAAAAGCCGCCGTGAAAGCCCCGGTAAAAGTTGCTGCCAAAATTCCCGCTAAGGCGCCCGCTAAAACTTCCTCGGTCAAAAAATCGACGAAGGGGAAATAAATCATGGCCAGGAAGGTAGTTTTTAATCAGGAAGCGCGCGGCTATTTCAAACAGGGTGTTGATTCCCTCGCCGATACTGTAAAGGTGACTCTTGGACCCCGCGGACATAACGTGGTCCTTGATCGCAAGTTCGGCACCCCCCTCTCCACCCATGACGGCGTCACTGTCGCCAAAGAAATTGAGCTTGCGGACCATTTTATTAATATGGGCGCTGCCATGATTAAAGAAGCCGCCACTAAAACCAACAGCGATGTTGGTGACGGCACTACCACCTGCACCGTCCTCGCCCAGGCCATGATCGCGGAAGGCTTTAAAAACCTTGCCGCCGGCGCTGATGCCCAGTCCCTCCGTAAGGGCATGCAGTTCGCCGTGGCCGCGACCATTGATGAGCTGGAGCGCAAAGCCCGGCCGGTAACCGCTAAAGAACAGGTTACCCGCATCGCCGCCGTTACCGCCCATGATGCCGAAATCGGTAAAATCGTCGGCGGTCTGCTGGAGAAAGTGGGCAAAGATGGCGTCGTTACCGTCGATGAAGGTAAAGGCACCGGCTACGAGACGGATTTCGTCCAGGGGATGAAGTTTGACCGCGGCTTCGTGAGCCCTTACTTTGTCACGGACTCCGCCCGCATGGAAGCCGTGGTGGAAAATATTTACATTCTGATCACGGATAAAAAAATATCTTCCGTGAACGATATCCTCCCTTTCCTGGAAAAGGTCACGCCTTTAACCCGGAACATACTGATCATCGCTGATGATATAGAGGGCGAAGCCCTTTCGCTCCTCGTCGTTAACAAAATGAAAGGTAATCTTAACTGCCTCGCCGTCAAGGCGCCCGGCTTCGGAGACCGCCGCAAGGCCATGCTAGAGGACCTCGCGGTATTGACCGGCGGCACTGTAATCTCTGAAGAACAGGGGCGCACTCTTGACTCGGTTAACATAAAAGACCTGGGCCGGGCCGGACGCGTGGTGGCGGACAAGGACAACTCCACCATCATCGAAGGCCGCGGCAAAGCCGCGGAAATCCAGTCCCGGATAAACCAGCTGAAAATCCAGGTCCAGGACACCAAATCTGATTATGACCGTGAAAAACTCCAGGAGCGTCTGGCCAAACTTTCCGGTGGGGTGGGCGTCATCAAAGTAGGGGCGCCTACTGAAACCGAAATGAAAGACAGGAAACGCCGCGTGGAAGGCGCTCTATCAGCTACCCGTGCTGCGGCAGAAGAAGGCACATTGCCCGGCGGTGGGGTAGCACTATTTAATGCGGCGAAAGCTATCCAGATTTCGGGCTTGCAAAGTGATGAGGCCATAGGGGCGAGACTTATCCTCCGCGCTCTAGAAGAGCCTCTTCGCCAGTTAGCCCGAAATGCCGGTTGGGACGGAGCTTTGGTGGTAGGAAGCCTGAGCAAAGCACCCGCCGGAACGGGTTTCGATGTCATCAAGGAAGAGTTCGTGAACATGGAAGACAAAGGCATCGTTGACCCGCTTAAAGTGACCCGATCGGCGCTGCAGAATGCAGCCAGCGTGGCCGAACTCGCGCTGATAACTGAGGCTCTTATCGCTGACGCCCCGGAGAATTATACGGAGCAAGGCGAAG
>JANYKH010000278.1 GCA_025358235.1 Chloroflexota bacterium | reverse complement strand
CCGGCGGCTGAACCGCAACCGCGCCGTGATTCATCCCCGGCCCATTTTGATCTCTAATTCAGCCAATGACATTCTTATCGAAGTCGCCCTGCAGTACAACGACAGCTATACCGAGACGATTTTCAGCTTCGCCAACTGCATCAATACCCAGGACGGCGGCACCCATCTTACCGGCTTCCGATCCGCATTGACGAGAGTCTTAAACGACTATGCGCACAAGAACAAGATGATCAAGGACGACGATCCCAACCTCACCGGGGACGATGTTCGTGAAGGTCTGACCGCGGTCATCAGCGTGAGAATCGCCGAGCCGCAGTTTGAAGGCCAGACCAAAGGCAAACTGGGCAACATCGAGGCCAAGGCCGCCGCCGAGAGTGTCGTCTCAGACGGGCTTCAATTCTACCTGGAAGAACACCCGGACGACGCGAAGTCGATAATCGATAAATGCGTTACGGTTGCCCGCGCCCGCGAAGCCGCCCGCAGGGCCCGTGAACTGATTATTAAAAAGAACAGCCTGGATACGGGCACCCTGCCCGGCAAATTGGCTGACTGTTCCGAGAAAGACCCGGAACACTCCGAACTCTACCTCGTGGAAGGTGATTCCGCCGGCGGTTCCGCCAAACAGGGCCGCAACCGGCGTTTCCAGGCCATTCTGCCCCTGCGCGGCAAGATTCTGAACGTGGAAAAAGCCGCCCCGGACAAGATG
Source organism: Chloroflexota bacterium (assembly GCA_025358235.1). Classification (GTDB taxonomy): domain Bacteria; phylum Chloroflexota; class Dehalococcoidia; order Dehalococcoidales; family RBG-16-60-22; genus JACPQH01. The sequence goes on along the minus strand of JANYKH010000278.1, from coordinate 1,385 downwards.
CTGAACAGCGAAGAAATACGCCTGATTATTACCGCTCTGGGAGCGGGCATCGATTCGGATTTTGATCCCGCCAAACTGCGTTATAACCGCGTCATTCTGATGAGTGATGCTGATGTGGACGGAGCGCATATCCGCACGCTTCTGCTGACGTTCTTCTTCCGGCACATGCCTAGGTTGATCCTAGAGGGGCATTTGTTTATCGCCCAGCCTCCGCTCTTCCGCATCAAGGGCGGCGGCGAGCAGAAATGGGTCTACAGCGATGCTGAAAAGGACACCACGGTCAAAGCCCTGGCCGGACGTAAATATGAAATCCAGCGCTACAAAGGTCTCGGCGAAATGACGCCGGAGCAGCTCTGGGAGACCACGATGAACCCCGCCACCCGCACCCTCCTCGGGGTAATGGTACCGGATCCCGTCAAAACCGATGAGACGTTCCGAATGTTGATGGGTGACGAGGTGCCGCCGCGCAAGGCATTTATCCAGGCGCACGCTACGACGGTCAAGAACCTGGACGTTTAATCTAACTAATGGGATAAGATAAGAGGGGCCTTAAAAAGCCCCTCTTTTGTTTTGTGCGGGTTTTTTATCAGCTTTTGTTCTGGATCAGTGATAAGAATTCTGCACGGCTGGCGGCCCGCTTGCGGAAATCGCCCCGTACGGCAGAAGTAATGACCTTGGAGCCGGGTTTGTTAATGCCGCGCATCATCATGCAGAGGTGTTCCGCCTGGATGACCACCGCCACGCCGGAGGCCTTCAATCCGTCCGATATTGTCTCGGCGATTTCCGAGGTCATGCGTTCCTGCACCTGGGGTCGGCGGGCATACGCTTCGACTACGCGGGCCAGTTTACTGATTCCTACGATACGACCGGAAACGTTGGGGATATAGCCGATGTGTACCACGCCAAAGAAGGGCAGCAGATGGTGTTCGCACATCGAATAGAAAGGGATATCCTTGACGATAACCATTTCCCGGTGTCCCAGTTCAAAACCAACCGAAAGTTCTTCTTTCGGGTCTTTGGTTAGACCGGAGAACAGCTCGGTATACATTTCGGCAACGCGGTTAGGGGTGTCCACCAGTCCTTCACGCTTCGGGTCCTCGCCAATGGCTACAATTATTTGGGCGACCGCGGCCTTGATTTTATCGTGGTCCATCGTCAGTCCTCTTATTAAGCTTACTTGATTTTATTATCGCCTTTCGGTACCGGGGTTTCAAGCGCTAAAATTTGACTCACTCTTAATCATAATGTAGAATAAACACCATTGGGCGGTTAGCTCAGCTGGTTAGAGCGCCGCGTTGACATCGCGGAGGTCAGTGGTTCAAGTCCTCTACCGCCCACCATTCCGTACAAAAGGTAAAACTTTTGAGAAGACCTTCTCGCTGGTG
>JANYKH010000255.1 GCA_025358235.1 Chloroflexota bacterium | reverse complement strand
CCAGCCAAAGAAAAGCAATATCAGGGGAAGCCGGACAAAAAACAGCAAGCGCATCCAACTAAGGTACTTATTTTTAAGTCCGAATTGGTTATCTCATAAGGTAGCATGCATGAGCGTTTGTGCTATAATCTTGAAGATAACTTGTGTCAGGAGCTGGATATTTTGATGGATGAACTGAAGGTATTTAGCGGGAATGCTCACAAGAGCCTGGCAGAACAGATTGCCAAATATCTCGGAATACCTCTCGGCCGGTGTGAAGTCTTCCAGTTCAGTAATGAAAATACCTTTGTGCGCATACTTGAAAACGTGCGCCAGCGCGATGTTTTCGTAGTGCAGCCCCTTTCCTCCCCGGTAAACAATAACCTCGTGGAACTGCTGATTATGCTGGATGCTTTTAAACGGGCTTCGGCGGAACGCATCACCGCGGTCGTGCCTTATTACGGCTACGCCCGCACGGATAAAAAAGACCAGCCCCGCGTCCCCATCACCGCCCGCCTCGTGGCAGACCTCCTGACCGTGGCCGGAGCCAACCGCGTATTAACAGTGGACCTGCACGCGGCCCAGATTCAGGGCTTCTTCAATATTCCCGTGGATGAGCTTACCGCCCTGTACCTGCTGGGAGACTACTTCGCCCAGAAGACGTACAAGACCGAGATTGTTGTTGTGGCGACCGACATCGGCATTTCCAAGCGCGCCCGTGATCTGGCCACCCGCCTCAACGCCCCTCTGGCGATCATGGAAAAGCGGCGGATGGGCAACAAGGACCAGACGGAAACCCTTAACGTCATCGGTGACGTGGAAGGAAAAACCGCCATAACGGTCGATGATGAAATCGATACCGCCGGCTCACTGGTCGGCGTTGTTAACACCCTGGTGGCGCGCGGCGTAACGGAAGTTTATTCATGCTGCACCCACCCCATCCTTTCCGGTCCGGCCATCCAGAGAATCGCCTCCTGTCCTCTGAAAGAACTGGTAGTGACGGACACCGTGCCGGTAAAAGACAGTAAAAAGCTGGATAAAATCACTGTTCTGCCCATCGCTCCGCTGCTGGGCGAGGCGATTCACCGTATTCACACCGGCCTTTCGATAGGAGCCATGTTTGAGTAGGTGACCGAAGCTAAACTGGTCGAAGTTTACAGAGCGACCAACATGATGGAGGCACAGGTAATCAAGAGCCTCCTCGATAGCTACGGCATCCCATCAATCCTGGAATCAAACGCCTCACCTTCCATCCTGAATATCACCGTGGACGGACTGGGTGAAGTGCGCGTCATGGCCCGGGAATCACGCGCGGCGGAAGCCCGGAAACTCATTCACAACGGCAAAACGCCCCCAAAAGATGAATCCCAAGAGGAATAGATTTATAATATTATAGAAGTACCTGTTTTATGGAAAGTGTTTCAATTATTTTAGTGACTATTTATGACAAATAGCTCCTCAGAAAAACCCAAATTAGTCGAAATATACCGGGGTTCCAACCGGATGGAAGCCGAGGTCATCAAGAGCGTCCTCGACAGCTTCGAGATACCCTGCGTCATCCAGCAAGTAGCCAGCCAGACCGGCACGCCCAGCGTCACGGGGACGGGCACGTACGGATTGGGAGGCGGGGTGAGGGTGCTCGTAGCGGAATCCAGCGCGGATCAGGCCCGCGAATTAATTAAAGGTGAAATAGATAATGCTTAAATGGTTAACTTCACTCGTAGATTCAAATGAAAAAGTAGTCGGCAAGCTGGAAAATGTTGTCGCCGAGATAAACAAACTCGAACCCGAATTCCAGGCTTTGACCGATGAACAGCTTAAGGCCAAGACAGCCGAATTCAAAGCGGATATCGCCGAAGCCACGACCGAAGCCCGCCGGGAATTCGACGAAGCCGTTTCCCAGCTTAACGAGACCAGAACAAACCTGAACACCGTAGAAAACGACGTTCAGCGCGACGAACTGGAGACCCAGTGCGGGCGTTTGCAATTGCGGATCACTGAACTGGAAAAAGCCCTTAAAAAGAAGGAAAAAGAAGCCCTCAACGATATCCTGCCGGAAGCCTTTGCGGCCGTCAGAGAAGCCGCTCGGCGCACGATTCGACAGCGGCATTATGACGTCCAGCTATTGGGCGGCATCGTCCTGCATGAGGGCAAGATTGCTGAAATGAAGACCGGCGAAGGCAAGACGCTGGTGGCCACCCTGCCCCTCTACCTCAATTCACTCACGGGCCACGGCGTTCACCTGGCTACAGTGAACGACTACCTGGCGCGGCGCGACCCGTACTGGATGGGGCCGGTCTACAGCGCCCTGGGTGTAACCGTAGCTTGCATTTTCCCTCAGGTCCCCGGC
>JANYKH010000019.1 GCA_025358235.1 Chloroflexota bacterium | reverse complement strand
CGCGTCTGCCCCTTGTCTTCTTCAGATACGGTGGCTAAAAACCGGGTAGTGCCGTTCATATAGAAGGACCCAAATTTAGTGTAGAACGGCTGTGATGGGTCCGTGTCCCCTTTCACCACGTTGATGCACATGCATTTGTCGGTAGTGATGTTAAGGGGCCCCTCGGTTTCATAAAACTTCTGGCTGAAACCGTCATAGGCGATGTACGGGATTTTGCCCCTTTCATCCAGCAAACGGATTCCCACGGCCTCGCACCCCGTCGTGTCCTTGATGTGCCTGGTATATTCCCGGAGCAGTGATTGGATGTCATGGTTACGGTTAGCTATCAGGAGGAATTTCCGGCTGGCTCGCAGTTCCTCTTCTGCCTTGACTCGCTGGGTAATATCACGCGCGTAGACCCGGAAGTGACCGTCTTGCGGCAGGTAGGAGAACGTTTTTTCAAACCAGTTATCCCCCACCTTGATATCTCGCGTGAGCACCGGTGATTTGCCGTCATTTTTCAACCCGGTAACATACTCCCAATCTCTTAAAAACGGGTGTTTCCTGCCGGTTTTTTCCAGATCTGGAAATTGCCTTCTGGCTGCCGGATTAATATAAACAACGTTTCCGCCTTCGTCCAGTTCCGCAATAGGATTGGGGTTTAATTCCGGGAAAGTGGCCAGGTAGACTGTTTTTGCCTCTGCCGTTTTGCGTTCGGAGATTTCCCTTTCCAGATCGGATTTGGATGCCGTGACATCCCGCAAATGGTGCGTCATCCGGTTGAAAGCGCGGGAAAGGTCCCCGACTTCGTCATTTTCCTTTTCGGCTACCCGGAACTCCAGGTTGCCCGCGCCGATAATTTCTGTCCCCTCTCGTAATGTCCCGATGGCTTTGAGGGTGCGCCTTTGGACAACCAGAAAGTTAAAGACGATGAATGCCCCCATCACCCCCACCAGTCCCAGAATTGTGAAAAAGTTAACCAGCTGTAGCTGGTGTACCCGTGTCCCTGCGAGCTGCTCAAGCCGCGAGGCGTCAGAGGATAGACCCTGGCTCTGCACCGCCATTCGGCTCCAGGATACCTGAACCAATTCCTGATCGAAGAGCTGCCCCTGGCCGGACGGGTTCTGGACGGCGTTTTTTACCGAGTCAAAAACCTCTCTCAATCTCAGGCTGTTGGCCCGGATATTGTTGACCAGCGCCACCTGTTCCGGTGTTTCTGTTTGCAGACTGGCTACATCGGTTGAAAATGAATTGTACCGGGCCAGCCACCTGTCCAGTTGCTGGCTCTCTCTGTAAATCACGTAGTCGTTCGCCAGGTAACTCAGTTCACTCGCTCCCCGCGCGATGTTGCCCGCAGTTTGCTCCTGAGTGCTGGCTAGTTCGATGAAGTTATTGGTTATCAGCGCGGATATGGAAACGGCCAGGATCACCAGGCCGAAGAGGATCATCGTTAGAAAAAACTGAGTTCTGATTCTCATTATATTTTTCTACTTCAGCGGATAATCTTCACCGCTTCCGGTTTTACACCTTTAAGACCATCGAAAGAGATGTATTTCAAAAAATCAGGCACCGTTTTGGCCGCCGTGATATTGTTGGCTATCATCCACCTCGCCTCGTCTTCCATCGCCGCTATTAGAACCTGGTAGATTGAAAGTAAAAACCTATGGTCGGGCCAGACGTCCGTCACGTATTCCTCACTATACCCCAGCTTTTTCTGAATTATCGCCCTGGCCTTATCTTTATCAGTTATTATATACCTCTCCGCCCGGTCCAGGGATTTCATTAACCGCTTTATTTTTTCAGGATTTTCCGCCGCCCAGGTCCCGGTGCAGAGGATATTGTAAAAGGTTGACTGGCTGCTCTGCGCCGGCCATACTATAACTTCACCGCCCATCTGGCTTTTAATTCTGGCGATGTTCGGCTGCCCGGTTATCACCGCGTCAACCTTGCCGTCCCTAAAAATATCCACAATGTTTAGCGCGGCTGTATCCAGCATCGTTACCTGGTTTATTCTCATGCCGTTCAGTTCGAGTGTCCGGCCCAGGTAGAATTCCGTCGCTGCCCCTTTGAACACACCGATTGTTTTACCTTTCAGGTCTGCAATACTTTTGATTCCGCGGTCTTGCCTGGCTACAATAGCTACCTGCAGGACTTGGTCTATACTCGCTAATGCCCGGATATCTTCCCCTGCAAATACCTTCCCCGCCAGCAAAAACTCTGACCCGATTGATATGTCCGTTTCCCCTTTCAGCATCCCGTCGACCCCGTTGGCGACGGACGTGTAGTCCTTGAAGGTTGCGTCCAGACCCTCTCCGGCAAAATAGCCCTGGTCTTGTGCAATATATATCAACGTGTTAATTTCGTTCGGCCAAATACCAATTGATATCGGTTCAGTCTTTTGAGCGCATCCCCAGGTTCCCCAGACTGCCGGCAATATTACTGCCGCGGCGATTCCGGCCATACACAACTTTTTTAAGCTAATCAAGACATCTGACCCTTGGCCTCAGCGGATAATATCCACCGCTTCCGGTTTTACGCCTTTTAGCCCGTCGGTGTATATCATACTCTTAAAATCCGGCAGATTCTTGCCCGGAGTGAGATTGTTACCTATCATCCAGCGGCCCTCGTCGTTCATGGCGATTACCATCGCCAGATCCAGGCTCAGTCCAAACTGGTGTTCTCGCCACACTGCATTAATATAGGCATCATCGTAGCTCAGCGTATTTTTAACGATTGATTTCGTCTCTGCCGCATGGCTGAAGACATAGATTTCAGCGTCGGCCAGGGCTGTTAAAAACTTGTTAATTGTTTCAGCCCGCTGGGGCAGCCATTTATTGTGGCATACCAGCACCCCGAAGACTGATTGATCGCTCTGTGCGGACCACTCGGAGATTGCGCCGGGGTTTCTTGCTTCTATTTGATAAACATAAGGCTGCCATGCCGTGATGGCGTCCACTTCATTGTTGTCCAGCGCCTCGGCGAACCGGGCCGGGGGTACGTCCACGGTGGTGACATCCCGCGGGCTGATACCCTGAAGAGACAGAAACCGGCCGAGGAAAAACTCGGCGATAGTCTGCTTCGCCACCCCTATTTTCTTGCCCTTCAGATCGGCGATACTCTGAATCCCACGGGCTTTCATCCCCAGTATATAGTCATTTTGAAATTTGTCGCTGCACGCGATGATCGAAACCGGATCGTTCCTGAAGCCGGCCCTCACCACCGGGAATTCCGCGGAGGCCGCAATGTCAATCTCCCCGCTCAACAACCCGTTGATTGCCGTCACCCCGGTGTCATAATTCTTTACCGTGATTTTTAGGCCCTGGCGCGTGAAGAACCCCCGGTCGATGGCGGTATAGATCAGAGAGTTCTGTTCCAGCGGCGGCAGCCCCAGCGCGACCGTTTCCTCGCCGCCCCCCGGCGAGCAGGCGGATACCCCCCACCACGCAGCCAGGGTCAACATCAATACGACTGGAATAATTATTATCTTTTTTATCACGAATTATCTGAAAATATCCACCGCAGCCGGCTCGTGACCGGGTATCTCACCAGACACTGATTAAGATTTTCCTGCCCATTATAAAGATCATAACAAATATATTAGACCCGCTACATATTTTTGACAAGTTGTAAATGCATTTCCAAATCTATTGCTCTCGACCCGCCGAGGGAGAGAGTCAGAATGAGGGGGAAATCAGTTCTGCCATTCCCGCGAAAGCAGGAATCTACACTAAGGCTATTTCCAATCTATTTGCTCTCTCCCCGCCGACGGAGAGAGTCAGAGTGAGGGGGAAATAAGTCAGGTCATCAAGCGTGTCATTGTGAGCCCAGCCAAGCAATCCGTCGTCTAACTTCCTCTCCCTCGCAGGGGAGAGGATTGAGGTGAGGGTGAATAAACCTGTCATTCCATCGAACGCTGGAATCTACATAAGGCCTTAATTAACATGTGGGTTTCTTTCAGCCCTTGAGTGTCATTGCGAGGCTCGCCGCAGGCGAAACGAAGCAATCCGCTTGCACTGGCATCCAAATCTTTTGCTCTCGCCCCGCCGAGGGAGAGAGGTAGAGTGAGGAGGTATTAGTCCTGTCATTCCTGCGTAAGGTGTGAAGCCCGAATAAAAAGTAACCGAAATCTGCCCATGGCCTTAATCCCCATTTTTGTTTTTAGCAATTTCGCTTAGACTGTCATTGCGATCCGCCACGGGCGGAGAAGCAATCCGTTTTATTCTATTACCTACGTGCGAAAGACGGTATCCGGCGGTTGTATCGCCTTGTTCCGAATCAATGGAAAACAGGCTTCCTTATGAAAGGAAAACCATCGGGAATTCGACTGGTGTAATATACTGCAATCTTCTGGCCTGACACGACCCTGAATCGGGCCGCCGCCGGGTACTCTCTAATTTCCTGCGATTGGCATTCCCTGATCATTGCCTTTTTTCTGCCAAGCGTTCATTTTGTCTTGCGCCGGAAATGAGAATGAAACTTTTCTGAATGATAACCAGACTGCCCAAATTAAGTAAAATCCCCTATTAATGTTTGTTTTGCCTCTCGATATAGTTAATTTAGACATAATGAAAAAGGGAATGATCAGGGAAT
>JANYKH010000190.1 GCA_025358235.1 Chloroflexota bacterium | reverse complement strand
AGAAGCCAAGATTAGTAGTGCGCTAAAAACGAGCATGAACCTTATTCGCATAGTCCCTTCCTTTTAGCAATATTTTTCAATCTTTATCCAAGCTTGTGACTAAACTATGTTTTTATTACCTCCTTTTCCGTCTCGAATGAGGCGGCTGTATTATCTTTTCTATTAGGACTTGCAGCAACCCTGCAAAAAAGGTGCCAAAGATTGAGAGAATGACCGAGACGAATACAAGTACCCAAAGGTTTTCATGTCGGTGTTGCTTCCCGAGTGGGTAATCACATGCTTCAATCAAAATAGATGTACAAGTAATAATTGTCAAATATTACGCTCATTTATTATCGCATTGACAAATATTCCGTCGTTGATTCGATAACTAAATGGGGACATTTAATCTGGCAAAATCATAATTAATAACGAAGATGAATAAGTTGAAAAATGAAAATCGATGAATTGGTCTTTCTTGCCACAGGAAATATCAGCAGAGCAATCAACCTGTTTTAAAAGTGGCGGGATCAATCCACATTCCCGCCTTGCGATAATCAACCCTAAGGAAACTATTGTTGTAATTAGATTACCCAAGCTTTTGGTTAAGTTCAGACGCCAATAGCTCCGTCGGATTTATTAATTAACTGATGCCTAGTTTATCTGCCATTCATTGACAGGTAATGTTATAATCGAATATCCTCGTTCACCCACGAACCATGACCAGTCGTAATTCCATTTCAGTTGTTCGATAACCGTGTTGAGTGTTTAGACTGAAATCATAAGGATAGATAATCATGCTACAAGATCTAAATACCAGCTTACATCCGAAAAACAGACAAATTATTCAGGGCTATTTTGACCATCTTGATGATGTCAGAAAAGTAAAGTGGTTGCTCATCCGTACCAGAAGACTGATACTGTCTGCCAGTTGTGACGAGTTAGTAAAATTCGATATTACTCCACCAGAAAGAGGAGTATTATATGCAGTGCACTCCATAGGCAAGAAAGCAACCCCCATGGTTATTTCCCGATGGATATTGAAACAGCCTCATACTACATCCACTCTTCTGGACAGGATGGAAAAGAAAGGATTAGTTTGTAAAATCAAAGACCTTGAATCTAGTAATCAAGTCAGAATAGAACTTACTCAAAAAGGGGAAGAAGCCCGTCAAAAAGTTATGAATGATATGGCCGTCAAAGAGATTCTTTCGGTTTTAAGCCCGGAAGAATTAGCGGCTTTGAGGGAATCATTGGAAAAAGTTTTTGTAAAATCGCTTGAGCTCTTCCAGTCCCGAAAGAGTGCAACGTCAAAGTACTATTTTTAGAGAATTTCACGGGGGCATCCCTCTAATTTAAATTCCCTTTCCGCCGTCCCTTATTTTGATTCCAAGCGATCGCATCCTTCTTTATGCTATAGTACGTCGGCATTTCGATTTATTAGTCATTTATTGCAGCTATGTTCGTTTGTAATCCAAGTAGAGAATATTCGCTTAAATATTTTCGACTGATCGTCCCTTAGCTGGAGTTGAATCGACTTTGGACTTGAACTTACCGCATCTAAGATATTGGTGAATAGGCCCATTAGGTGATCTTGGCTAGGAATGCAGCCAATCATTCTCCACTCTAAAATCCCCCGCTCCGTCATCCAATTTCAGGATGTGTAGATCTTCGTCGACGGAGCGGGGGATACAGGGGGGTGAGGTAAATTCACCGGCAGTCATTTAAGAACGACACCGGACATGGTTAGACAGTATGAACCGCTAGTGAAACTGCGCCTGAGATGTCTATCTGCCCGGTAGCAGCCTTCCCGGCAACTTAGACACCTCAGGCCTATGCGATTTTTAATCAGTAAGTTTAGGCAGACTTGCGGAATTTGGCCATGAAGTCAACAGTTTTCTGGATATCTTCAAGCGAAACCGCGTTGTAGATTGAGAAGCGGATGCCGCCGACGGAACGGTGGCCTTTAAGCCCGATCAAGCCTTCCTTCTGTGCATCTGAGATGAATTTGTTCTCCATGTCTTCAGTGGGCAGGCGCATGGTGACGTTCATCATACTGCGGCTGTCTTTCTCGACAGGGCTCTTGTAAAAATCAGGAGCGGCGTCAATGGCGCCGTAAAGCAAGTTCTTCTTGGCGATGTTGATCTTCTCGATCCCCGCCAGTCCGCCATTGCCTTTAATCCATTCCATGACCAGCTTCATAATGTAAACTCCGAACACCGGAGGAGTGTTGTACAGCGATTTGTTATCCACGTGGATTTTATACGTTAACAGGGTCGGCAGGCCTTTCTTGGCCGTCGCCAGGAAATCATCCCGGATAATGACCAGGGTGACGCCGGCTACGCCGAGGTTTTTCTGGGCTCCGGCATAGATCATGGAAAACTTCTTGAAATCCAGCTGCCGGGACATGATTTCTGAAGACATATCAGCAATCAGCGGGACTTTGCCGGTATCCGGGAACTCTTTGAATTGAGTGCCCTCGATGGTATTGTTGGAGCAAATGTGGAGGTAGGATACGTCTTCCGGATATTTGACTTCACTGGCCTTCGGCACGCGGCGGTACTTTTCCTCTTTTGATGAGAAAGCTACATGCGCTTTCGCCACGATCTGGCATTCCTTGAGGGCCCGGGCAGCAAAATCGCCGGTATCGACATACGCGGCAGTCCGGCCTTCGCCGACGAAGTTCATGGGGATCATATCGAACTGGAGGGAAGCGCCGCCGCCCAGGAATATCACCTGGTAATTGGGGCCAAGTCCGAGAAGTTCTCTTACCAGCGCCATGGCCTGGTCGTTGATGGCCTCGTATTCTTTGGCGCGGTGGGAACTTTCCAGGATTGACATTCCGCTGTTCTGGTAATCGAGAAGTTCTGCCTGTACGATCTTCAGAACGTCCAGCGGCACAGCCGCGGGGCCGGGATTAAAATTGATGTTTCTTTTTACCACTTTATTACCTCGCTGATTTTTCAACGTTTTCCTGGGTACTTTTTCAATTATATATTAATTGCGAAACGGATTAAATCAGGCAAAACCTTATCCTGTAATCCGGTCTCGCATCCCCATGCTAAAATTATTTGCGGCCCCATTGCGATCATGGCCCTAATCAGGCAGGTTTCTACCAATATTTCTTCAGGGAACCGCACTAAGCCTCACATATTCGCTCCGCTTAAAAACTATAAAAAACTACACCAAAAATGATCACCTGCCTCCCCTGTTTGCGCAATTGATTTTATTACATTTCTCGATTAGAATTATTTAATACACACTTCGAGGGGGGATTGGCTGATGAATACTACCGATTTTTTGAGCATTGCCACCGCCATCTGTCCGGACAAAGCCGCGATAATTTTTGAAGATAAGATTCTAAGCTATGCTCAATTGACGGAACGCGTCAACCGCCTGGCTAATGCCCTTGCCGGACTGGGCGTTAAAAAAGGCGACCGGGTGGCAATTGTCCAGGTAAACTCCCCAACAGTTATTGAGACTTACTTCGCCGTCGCCCGCCTCGGCGGCATTTTCGTCCCGCTTAATTTCCGCGCCAAGGGAAGTGAACTGGCGTATATGCTTAACAGCGCCGAGGCTAACGTATTCTTGGTTGGGGACCGCTATCTGGACCTTGTCGATACGATCCGCACCGAGGCTAAAACCGTTAAACACTACATCTCTCTGGACAAGCCGAAAGCGAACTATCTTACTTATGAAGATATCGTCGCCCACGCTTCCACTGAAGAAATATATACCGATATTGGTGACACTGATACCACCATTCTGATGTATACGGCCGGCACCACCGGCTTCCCCAAGGGCGTCATGCTTCCTCACAACAGCTTCAGCGTCTACGTGCTGGAGAACGTGACCCCCGCCTCCCCCGATACCGACGAAAAGAATATCTTGACCGTCCCCCTGTACCATGTTGCGGGAGTACAGGCCATGATGGCCGCCATCTACGGCGGACGCACGCTCGTTATGGAGCGCCAGTTTGATCCCAAAGACTGGATGGGACTGGTCCAGAAATGGGGCGTCAGCCGCGCGATGATGGTGCCTACTATGCTTAAACAACTGTTGGATAATCCTGATTTCTCCAAATATGATCTGAGCAGTCTGAAAGTAATTACTTACGGCGCCGCCCCAATGCCCCTCAACGTCATCAAGCGCGCCATCGAAGCTTTCCCTGGCGTGGGTTTCATCAACGCCTTCGGGCAGACGGAAACCGCTTCCACAGTCACCTCGCTTGGTCCTGAAGACCACGTCATAACCGGCACCTTGGCAGAGCGGGAAAAGAAACTGGTGCGCCTGTCATCTATCGGCAAGCCCATGTCTGATATTGAAATGAAAGTCATTGATGAAAGCGGGCATGAGCTCGGTCCCAATCAGGTCGGCGAAATCGTAGCCCGCGGCCCGCGCGTCATGGCCGGTTACTGGAAAGATGCGGAAAAGACGGCTAAAACGATCGATCCGGAAGGCTGGGTACACACCAACGATATGGGCTACCGTGACGAGGGCGGCTATTATTTCCTTTCCGGCCGTATTACGGATATGATTAAGCGCGGCGGCGAACTTATCGCGCCGGAAGAAGTGGAACTGGTGCTGGCCACCCACCCCAACATTGATGAAGTGGCTGTAATCGGGGTGCCGGATGAGGAATGGGGTGAGCAGCCCCGCGCCATCTGCGTTCCCAAAGCCGGTACCACTCTGACCCCGGAAGAAGTCATTGAATACTGCCGCACGCGGCTTTCCAGTTTTAAAAGGCCCCGCAGCGTGATTTTTGTCGAAAGTTTGCCCCGCAACCCCATGGGCAAGGTTTTGAAAAAGGATTTGCGGGCCACCTACGGGCAGGAATAGCGTATTCTGTTGACCTTTTTTTCGGTTTGATCGTACCGGCGTAACTGTTGCCGTACGCCATTAAGAGGATGCTTAATCATTCTCATAATGTGTATCATTCAGCTTAAAAGCGTAATTGAAAAGTATTAAAAACGGTTAAATATCCGCCCGTTATAATCTGCTCACGTTTGAAATGGCCTGAGCCATGAGCTAAAATGGAATATTAAATGGTTGTTTACGCGCATTATTGTGCTTGCCAACCTCATATCGAAGGAGCTTGATCAACTTTGCACTTAGCTAACAGGGTCCTCAAGGGAGATTTACAGGCCGCCGCCCGGCTGATCACTTTAGTTGAAAATGAAAGTCCCGAGTCTATCGAGGAAATGAGCATTATTTATCCTCACACGGGGCGCGCTTATATCATAGGTATTACCGGCCCCCCCGGCGCGGGTAAAAGTTCCCTCACGGACGCGCTTATCAAGTTTTTCCGTGATCAGAAAAAAACTGTCGGCGTCGTTGCCGTCGATCCCAGCAGTGCCTTTACCGGCGGCGCCATCCTCGGCGACCGCATCCGCATGCAGCGTCACTGTATTGATCCTGATGTCTTTATCCGCAGCCTTGCGACACGTGGCTGGATCGGCGGCCTCGCCAAGACCACTGTCGGCGCGGTACACATTATGGACGCCATGGGTAAAGACGTGATTATCATCGAAACGGTCGGTTCCGGCCAAATCGAAATCGATATCAGCCGCGCCGCGGATACTACCCTGCTTGTCCTGACGCCGGGTTCCGGCGATGAAATACAGATGATGAAGGCCGGCATACTCGAGGCCGCAGACGTCTTCGCCGTCAACAAGTCAGACCAGCCCGGCGCGGAAACCATCAAGAACGGGTTGGAATTGATGCTTGGCCTCAGGCCGCACTGCGCTACCGATTTTATGCCCCGCGTCATTTCCACCACCGCCATTCAGGACCTCGGCGTTAATGATCTGGCGGAAGAAATTATGCGGCATCATGAACACCTGGTCACTACCGGGTTGTTGCAGAACCGCCAGCGCGCTCGCGCTAAATTTGAACTGTTGGAAACCCTTCAAGGCTTCCTGACTAACTTTATGCAGCGCATCGATGAGGGCGATTACCTGGACAAACTCGTGGATAACCTGCTCAAGGGCAAGACCAATCCCTACACCGCTACGATGGACATTGCCACCCGCTTTGCGGGCGATCTAGATAATATGAAAAGTAAGGGCAATCAAAAATAGTTGACCCTGAAAGGTACATTTAGGGAGGAATCATGGATTTTCTGCTGAGTGAAGAGCAAAAAATGCTCAAGGCCATGGCGCGGGACTTCGCCGAAAAGGAACTGGAGCCCGTAGCCGCGGA
>JANYKH010000127.1 GCA_025358235.1 Chloroflexota bacterium | reverse complement strand
CTCGCCTGGCTCTTGCCGGGAACGTGGTCCTGGTTATCTGGCAAAAATTCTCGCCATGCCGTCTTATTGTATAACAGCGGCGTTTTTTTCGATTCTGTGGGGATGTTGCGGGGGGGTTCTTCACCGCCGTTCACCAGGTTCTTTAGTCCCCGCCAGACCTTATGGTAGAACATGCCTTTTTGATCAGGCGAGGCAGATGTTACCACCAGGTCATTAGTATCTGGTTTTGGCCCGGCCTGGGAACCCCGCAGCATTTTGAAATTGCTGTTGACCCTTTTCTGGTTGGCGTCCTTCTTTTCTTCCCTCGGTTCCGGCGGCGGATAGTAGGGTCGGTTATAGTACAGGCCGTGCCGCTCCACCGCCAGTTCGATGCCCGTATTCTGGTTTATTGCCAGACCGTTGCCCATCTTTTGGCCCATGGGGGCGTACAGTAATGCCCACGCAGCGTTATCAGTGGAGGGGCGGTAAACCGGTGTGTACCGCATTTTGTAAGCCCAGGGGGACATCCCGCTGCGTTTTCTGGCCACATCGACGATAGATGGCAACAGCTTAAATGCCACCAGTCCGCGGGCCATTCCCCCCACCAGAAAAAGGGTGAGTAGAGAGTAACCGAAGAGCGGTGGCAGATGCGTGGCGAGGTATCCCCCCACCAGAGCCCCCATAGCGATGCCGGCCCCATTCATGGCCTTGTAGCAGGCGATAAACTTGATGCGGTTATTGGCTGGCAGAGCGCTGTAGACGAAGTTGGGCGAGCACAGTTCAAAGCCGGCCCAAACACACCCGTTTAGCACCTGTACGCATATCAGGTAAACGAAATTGTGGGAAATAAACCAAAGCATCGGCAGAAACGGAATGATGCAGGAAGCCAGTTTCACCACTCTCAGGTGGCCGGCGGCATCAGCATATTTTCCCCAGAACCGGAACACGCAGAGTTTGGACACCTCAGAACTGCACAGCAGGATCATAAATTGCAGGTAGCTGAAACCCAGACCCCCGTTCTCCTGCAGCATAAAAGCTGCTACAAACGGGGATGACAGGTTTACGGCGAAATAAAAGAGGGCCGAATAGCGCATGAAGTGTCCGAAACGGCCCGATCCGAGTGCCTCTTTGAAGTCTGATATACCAAATGCCACTCGGGACTCTCGCTGCTTGATGGGGATATCGCTCATTCGCCAGTAGAGCAACCATGACACCATCCTGCAAAGCGCGGCGAAGCTGAAAACAATGGCAAAACCGTCAAAATTGGCGAAACCCGGAATGGAGGGGATCCCCTTAAAGTGGTCAAGCACCAGCCCTGCCATGATGAAACAGGTCAGACCGCTCGCGCCGGTCAACGTAGCCCGTTTGCCGAAAAAGCGACCCCGCACCCCTACAGGCACCAGGTCTGTAATCCAGCTGGCCCAAACGGGGCCGATGATCAGCCCAGGCAAGGCTCCTATCGCGAAGAAAAAGAATACTGCCAGGACAAGGTGGTCACGGATGAAATAGGGCAGGATTATAAAGGGCAGGAAAGTAATAACATCAAAAAGGACCAGTACCAGGATTAGACGTTTGCGGCTGCCGAAGACGCTGGACAGGTTGGACAGTTTAACGTAACAAACTGAAGCCAGTAATTGCTGGAAGGTGATCAACCAGCCAACCTGGGAAAGGGATGCCCCTGCCGCCAGTGCGTAAGGCGTGTACAGATCATCGGTGGAACCCTCCGCCGCCGCTGCCGCCATTCCCTCGTAAACGGAGTACTTTACACTTTCTTTAACTTCCTTACGTTTAAGGGTGTGTGCTTTCGGGGACATATCCTCAGTCAGCTATAATTACAACTTCCTGCTATTCTAGCATCGGGCTTCAGGGCAAACAATAGTTTTTACTAACTTATTTTGGCGTTTGCCGCAATTCACCGTGTTTTTTACCGGCGAAGCAGGTTTAAATCCGGTCAACATGTTCTATGGTAAGGTAAACTGAGATGAATAATATTTGTCGTGGAGGGCTTTATGACGGAAGGCGAAGCAGCGGTCATCGCAGCTAAAATGCGCGTGGCATGGGACATTTTTAAACTCGGCGACAGTGAAGGTTTCCTGGAATCTTTTCCCGGCGAAACCCTTACGGATAAGTATGTCTCTATTGCGCGCGTGGTCACCCGCATCTATAACGAATTACCTAAGTTTGAGTAGTGCACGCCGGTTAATTATATTTATTATTTTTATCCCTTGCAGCCCTTTTGCCTTGCCTGTAAAATGTGGCTGGCGTTGAGGTTATTAAATGAAGGCTGAAATCGTTGCCACCGGGACGGAACTGCTCCTGGGGCAGATTACTGATACCAATACACCTTTTCTCGCCGACCAACTCGCCCTTCTTGGTATTGACGTCTATTACACCGGCATAGTCGGGGACAATTACACCCGCATGCTCGGCGTTCTCCAGCAGGCATGGCAGCGTTCTGATCTCGTTATCACTACCGGCGGTCTCGGCCCCACTAAAGGCGATATCACCCGTGACGTTATCGCCGGTCTTCTGGGCGAAACGACTTATATCGATTCGTCTCTTAAAAATAGCATCGAGGCTTTTTTCGCTAACCGCAACTGGGGAATGCCCGCAAATAACCTGAAACAGGCGGCTCTCATTTTCTCCGCCTCGCCCCTTTTTAACCCGTACGGTACCGCGCCGGGGTGGTGGGTGGAAAAAGACGGACGTATCATAATCGCTCTGCCCGGTCCGCCCCGCGAGCTTCAACCCATGTGGCAGGCGCAGGTTTTGCCCCGGTTGCAGCAGCGCAGCGGGTCGATAATCGTCTCCCGCATGCTCAAAACCGCCGGCATCTCTGAAGGTAAGCTGGATGAAATGGTTTCCGAATACACTTCTCAGCCCAACCCCACCCTTGCCATGTATGCCAAGAATGACGGCATCTATCTGCGCATCACTGCCAAGGCAGACCAACGGGCCCGGGCGCAGGCTTTGATCGACCAGCGGGAAAAAGACTTATATAACCTGCTCGGCGAGTTTATCTGGGGTGTTGATGATGACACTCTGGAAAAAGCTGTAAGTGTTGTTCTGAAGCAAAAGGGATTGACTCTGGCCGTTAATGAAAGCACCTTTTCCGGCGGTTATCTCACGCATATCCTTGCCAACGGTCCTATTGAAAACGGCTTTTTTAAGGGCGGGCTCGTGACCGCTGACGAAGCCGGAGATAACCCGGAAAAATGCCTGGAAATGGCCGGTCAGGCCAGGCAGCAGTTCGGCGCGTCGGTCGGGCTAGCTGTTGGGGGAAGGGTGACGGAAGAGGGTGGAATTCAGGTGGGCCGGGTTACAATTGCCATTGACGGCGAGAACGGAATGAGCCGCACTACAGCCTATTCCGGCATATATCCTCACATCCGCCGCCGCGCCGCCTATTTTGCGTTGTTTGATTTAAGACGGGCGCTGATAGGGTAATATACAATATTAGAATTTACTATATTTACAAATCAATCACCTGATTTTACAAATTAAATAAGAGGAGTATTTGATGCCTAAGAAACTTTACCGCAGTCAAACAGATAAAAAAATTTGGGGGGTGTGCGGTGGTTTAGCCAAATATTTTGATATCGACCCAACGATAATTCGGGTTATTGCAGTTGCCTCGTTATTCGTTGGAAGTTTGGGACTGTGGGTATATATCATCATGGCGATTGTGGTACCCAAGGAGCCTTTAGACTCATCGGTTTAAGGATAGAGTACATTTTATAACAGGGTGCAGCAAGAGTTTAACATGATGAATCGACAGTACAAAAACATCGATGAATATATTGCCACGTATCCTGAAAATATTCAGGACATTTTGCAGAAGATAAGACAGGCTATTAAGACATCGGCACCGGAAGCCACCGAGGCCATCAGTTACGGTATGCCCACCTTTAAGCTGAACGGCAACCTGGTGCATTTTGCTGCCTTCAAGAAGCATATCGGCTTTTTCCCCACCCCCTCCGGCGTCGAAGCCTTTAAAGAAGAACTTCAAGGCTACCAAACCTCAAAAGGCTCGATACAATTTCCTCTTGATAAACCCGTGCCCTATGATCTCGTGGAAAAGATAGTAAAGTTAAGGGTAATTGAAAATAAAAGCAAGAAAATCAGCAAGGCAAAATAGTTTTACATCTTGGTATTTTTGTCGGATCATAGATAAGCTTATGTTTCACCTGTACGTCATCATGGAAGGGCTTTAATCCGCATGAAAAAACACGATTATTTTATTATCAAGATGGCCGTTTTGTTTTAGGCGCAACGCGCGGTGATGG
>JANYKH010000168.1 GCA_025358235.1 Chloroflexota bacterium | reverse complement strand
GGCGACCCGCACGTATCGCCTCACCGGGGATGAAATAATGCTGGTGGCCGCGTGCGACGGGCTCTGGGATTTTATAACTAACGAAGAAGTTGCGGGCTTCGCCCGGCGCATTTCCGAACCCGTGGAACTGGCCGAAGAGCTAAAAAACGAGGTATTGGACAGCCGCGCCGGTTCAGACAACATAACGATAATCTGCGTCAAACTGGGCTGACCTGTTAATCGGGAGACTGATGCTTGTCTGGCACCCTCCTCCATAACTCCTACACCGGAATTTGCAGCCCACTTTTCTTGACACGTACATGTGTAATTGATACACTCCCTATAATCCAAAGCATGAATATATTTAAAGTCGGTATTCTCTACCATCCCCGCCTCACCGCCGCTCTGGAGAAGGCTAGAGAAGTTGAAAAAATTATTAACCAAAGCGGCGGCTCCGCCTGGTTGTGCTCCGCGTGGGACACGGCTGAGGCGCGTGCTGAATTGGACGGCACCCGGCTGATTATCACCATCGGCGGGGACGGCACAATTCTCCGAGCCGCGCAGGTAGTTATTCCGGAAGATATCCCCATGCTGGGCATTAACATGGGCCGGCTGGGTTTTATGACCGAACTGGCCTTAAACGAAGTGGCCGAAAAAATGCCTCTTGTCCTTGCCGGCCAGGGCTGGATAGATGACCGGGCGATGCTCCGGGCGGAAATACCCCTGGCGGACGGCAAAACCGGTGTTTTTCACGCCCTTAACGACATCACCGTGGCCCGCGGACCTATCTGCCGGTTGATCAATGTTGAAGTATCAATCGGGGCGGAGTTTTTCACTACCTACCGCACGGACGGGGTGGTTATCGGCACGGCTACGGGGAGCACGGGCTATTCCCTTTCCGGGGGTGGGCCTGTCCTTTACCCCGGTTCACATGATTTTACGCTGGTACCTCTGGTGCCGCACCTGGGTTTGCCTTTCCCCCTGGTGCTCGCTTCAACCAGTGAAGTGACGCTGCGCATCACCGGAGATCAAGAAGCTACCGCCAGTGTTGACGGGCATATTAATCTTCCTCTTTCCGGCGGTGCGGTAATCAAAGTTAAACCGAGCGACTACCAGGTCAGTTTTCTCCGTGTTCACGAACCGTGCTTCTATAGCTCCCTCGAGCAAAAATTAAAAGGGACTCGCAACAATGATAGTACAAAAAGCTAGCCTTAAAGACGTTCCCCAGATTCATCAATTGGTTAATTCTTTCGCCGAGCGCGGGGAAATGCTGGCCCGCCCGCTAAGCGAACTTTATGAAACAATCAGAGACTTTTTTGTTTGCATTGAAGACGGCAAATTAGTCGGCTGTTCCGCGCTGCATATCAGTTGGTCTGACCTCGCGGAGGTTAAATCGGTCGCAGTAGCGGAAGGTTCTCAGGGCAAAGGCGTGGGACATGATCTGGTACAGGCCTGCATTGAAGAAGCCCGCTCGCTGGGTATACCATCAATTTTCTGTCTGACACTAAGACCGCACTTTTTTGAGGCGTTGGAATTTACCCGCGTTGACCGCAACGAATTGCCGCGCAAGGTTTGGACAGAGTGCTACCGATGTTCCAAGTTTCCTGATTGCGACGAAATTGCTTTAATCAAGCAAATTTCATAAAATAAAAAGATAGACTGGTGAATAGTCGGAAAATTCGATACTGAATAACGATATCAAGTACTGAATTATATTTAAAGGTCGGTAAAATTAGAGAATTAAACTGGGCCTGAGCGAAGCGATGACCCGGCAAAAAAAGGAGGATACCCCCAAATGGGAAAGAAGGGTGCCCCGAACGGGCCTAAACCAAGGATTTCTTAACTGCTAGCTGCCCATTTGCTTCCGGTTACTCGTGGGTAAGACGAGACAAGTGGGCATCTAAGGGAGAAGAAACCTGTTTTGAACGAAGAAAAGATAATCTCCTCCAGAATGGCTTTTGAAGGCCGGGCTTTCAAGGTTAAAGTTGATACTATTGAAATGCCTGACGGCCGTCAGACTACCCGGGAGATTGTTTTACATTCTGAATCGGTGGCCATCGTCCCGATGGACGCCTCCGGAAATGTTTTACTGGTGAGCCAGTATCGTTCCGCGGTGGGGATGGATCTTCTGGAAATTCCGGCGGGGGGCATTGAGCCGGGCGAAGATCCGGAACAGGCCGTGCGCCGTGAAATGCAGGAAGAAACCGGTTACTTCCCCGGCAAACTGGAAAAACTCGGCGGATTTTACGCCTCTCCGGGTTATTGCACCGAGTACCTTCACGCCTACCTGGTGACTGAACTAACGGCCGGACGTCTCTTCGCTGAAGACACGGAAGGAATCCAACTGATGCGGACTCCCATTGGTAAAATCCGCGGGCTTATCGATTCCGGAGCCATCCGCGATTCAAAGAGCATCGCCGGGTTGCTGTTATTCCTCGAACGCCGCGCTTTGCTCGGACAATTACCCTAGAGCGTCAGGCATCCGCTTGCCGCCAAGCAAATGCAGGTGGAGGTGAGGAATAACCTGCCCACCTTCTTTGCCGGTGTTTATCACAATGCGGTAGCCTTTTTCAGCTATTCCTTCCTGGATTGCCAGCTTGTTAGCCACCCCGG
>JANYKH010000147.1 GCA_025358235.1 Chloroflexota bacterium | reverse complement strand
CGCCTGCGATTGTGATCACAACCAGAGCCAGATTTTTCAGCATAGAACAATCCAACCAAATGTCACAATGTATTTTCGATTGGCATTATACGTCTAGCGATATCGAAATTCAAGTTAAATAGCTGTTTTGGGGACTTTTATACCCTTCTAATTAAGTAATATTCCTGATTCTACAATTAATTATATCGGTTGAGAATGAAAGATAGGAATGAAAATTATGGAGGTAATCTATGGCTAAGTTCCTGTTTGTCTATTACGGAGGCAAAATGGCCGCCACCCCGGAAGAGGGCGCCAAAAGCATGAAGGCCTGGACGGACTGGTTTACCAAATTGGGCAAAGCAGTTGTTGTCCCCGGCGAACCAACTATGCCCGGCAAAATGGTAGATAAGAAGGGCATTAAAGATGGTTTTGTCGGCGTTCAGCCCGTGGGTGGATACAGCGTAATAGAAGCCAAAGACATCAAAGCCGCCGCTGAACTGGCGAAGGGGTCTCCTCTGATTGCTGATGGCGGTTCTGTTGCCGTTTATGCTACTATGATGATGGATATGCCCAAGAAGTAGAGTATCCGGCAGCGCGCCAGAGAAAGGTGGTTATATAAAATTGGCGGGCTGCCGGTCTCTTTTTTAATCAGTAAAAATCGTTTACTGCTTCTTCAGTTTCTCAATCATCACCGGCACAATCTTGAACAAATCCCCCACGATGCCATACGTAGCCACCTGGAAGATTGGTGCGTTGGGATCATCATTGATCGCCACGATCATATCTGATGTCTGCATCCCCGCCAGGTGCTGCACCGCCCCGGAAATACCGCAAGCGATATAAAGCTTGGGGCAGACCGTCTTCCCGGTCTGGCCTACCTGGTGCGAGTATGGGAGCCATCCTTCATCTATCACCGGCCGCGAGCAGCCCAGCGCGCCGTTCATCAGCCGCGCCAGTTCCGCTATCATTTTGAAGTTCTCCGGCTTGCCTACGCCGCGTCCCCCCGCCACTATCACATCCGCATCCTCGATCTTTATCGTTTCCGTAAGGTCGGCGGTAAAATTAACCACTTTGGTTTTTGAAGCCGCGTCGCTCTTAAAATCGATGGTAATAACCTCTCCGCGTCGGGCAAAGTCAGGCGCCCTTTTCTTGAAGACGCGGGGCCTTACCGTCGCCATCTGGGGGCGTTGGGAGGGGCAAATGATGGTGGCCATGATATTACCGCCAAAGGTGGGGCGGGTCTGTAATAATTGCTTTTCCTTAAGGTCGATTTCCAGTCCGGTGCAGTCCGCCGTCAAACCGGTACGCAGAGCGGCGGCGACGCGGGGTATTACGGAACGACCGAGAGCCGTGGCTCCGGCTAGAACGATTTCCGGCTGGTATTTCTTGATGGCCTCAACTAGCGCTTGGCTGTAAAGATCTTCCGGATTTCCTTCGAAAGCGGGGCTCTGGATTCGGTAAACCTTGTCCGCGCCCAGTGTTACCATTTCCACTATCCCGGTTTCCTGGTTCCCGATGATGACGGCGCAAAGCTCGGTCTTAAGCTGGTCCGCCAGTTCGCGGCCTTTGCCAAGAAGTTCGCCGGCTACCGGCCTGATCTTGCCGTTAAACTGTTCGGCGAAGACCCAAACGCCGTGGGCTTCGGGGACGGGTTGGGCAGCCGCCGCCGATTCAATTGTTATGGCTTCAAAGGCGCAAGCGTCGCGGCAGGCCCCGCAAAGGTTGCAGCCCTCTTTGACGTGGGCTTTGTCATCAACTAATTCCATCACTCCGAAAGGGCAAGCTGAAACGCAGCTTGAACATCCGGTGCATATCTCTTTATCAATTCTAATTGACATAATTAAGCTAACCCCGCCCCTTTCAGCCTCTCGATAAGCGCGTCCACCTGAGCGGTCGGATCACCCTGCAAAACCTCGGCCTTGTGCGTTCGCACCGGCGTGAAGACCTTGACCACTTTAGTGGAGGAACCGGCTAGTCCGACCATCGTTTTATCAATGCCCAAATCAGCCAATGTCCATACGGTAATCTTCGCTGATTTTGATTTCATAATGCCGCGCAGGGAAGGGAGGCGGGGAGTGTTAATCTCCTTGCTCACGGTGAGGAGCGCGGGCAGTGGGCTTTCCAGTGTCTCGTAGCCGTCCTCGATCATACGGCGGGCACGTATCATCTGCAGACTGATGTCTTCAATCTTGCTGACGTAGGTGATTAAGGGGATATCGAGCATCTGAGCCATCTCTGGGCCAACTTGCCCCGTATCCCCATCCACCGTCTGGCGTCCGCAGATTATCAGGTCGTAGGCAGAGATTTTCCGCACTGCTGCGTTGATGGTATACGCCGTGGCCCAGGTGTCAGCTCCGGCAAACTCACGGTCGGACAACAGAATCGCTTCATCCGCACCGAGGGAAATAGCTTCCCGCAGGGCTTCGTCCGCCTGGGGCGGGCCCATGGTCAGCACCGTCACCTTGCCGCCGGCCTTTTCGCGGATGCGGACGGCTTCTTCTATCGCGTAGGTATCAAAGGGATTGATGATCGCCTTGATACCGCTGCGGATCAGGGTATTCGTTTTTGGGTCTATCTTTACTTCGGTCGTGCCGGGTACTTGTTTGATACAGACAATAATGTTCATTCGGCTTTAGCTTTTCTCTTTCTCAGTTCGATGGCGATGGCGTTGCGCAAAACCTGGTTGGAGCCCTCGTAAATCTGAGTGATTTTGGCGTCCCGCATGAATTTTTCTAGCGGGTAATCTTTCATATAGCCCGCGCCGCCGCAGACCTGCACGGCATTGGTGGTAACATCCATCGCCATGTCAGAGGCAAAAACCTTGGCCATGGCGGAGTATTCGGTAAAGCCCTTGGCGCCGCTATCGATATAGCGGGCGGTGGCATAAATCAGGGCGCGGGAAGCCTCAACCTTGATGGCCATATCCGCCAGCATATCCTGTACCACGCCGATGGAAATAAGGGGGTGGCCGAACTGTACGCGCTGCCGGGTATAGTCAACAGCGGCTTCCAGAGCCCCCTGGGAAAGGCCCAGCGCCTGTGCGCCGATGCCGGGGCGTGATCTATCCAGCAGGCGCATGGTCTGCAGGAAGCCTGCTCCCTCCCGGCCCAGCAAAGCCGTTTGCGGGATGAAGCAGTTCTTGAAAACCAGTTCGCGGGTGGATGAGGCGCGGATACCCATTTTCTTTTCTTTCTTGCCGAAAGTGAAGCCGGGGGTGTTTTTTTCCACCATGAAGGCGGAAGCGCCGCGGGCGCCCTTGGTCTTGTCCGTCAGGGCGATGACGGTATAAAGTTCAGCGTCGCCGCCGTTGGTGATAAACTGCTTGGTGCCGTTGAGGATGTAGCCACCCTCCACTTTATCGGCTGTGGTCTTGATGGAGCTGGCATCGCTGCCGGCGGTAGGTTCGGTGAGGGCGAAAGCTGCCAGTTTCCGGCCGGCGGCTACATCAGGCAGCCATTTCTGCTTCTGCTCTTCCGTTCCGAAGTCCATTAATACGAAGGTGCCCAGGGCGTTGGCAGCGTAGCTAACCGCGACGCCGCTGCAAACCCGGCTCAGTTGTTCCACTACGAGGCAGAGTTCGGTGCAGCCGCCCCCCAGCCCCTCATAAGCCTCCGGGACGAAGACGCGGAGCAGGTCCGCATCTGCCAGGTCTTTCATAATGGCGGTGGGGAATTCCTCTTTCTCGTCTAGTTCCGCGCGGACGGGCATCACCTTTTCCTCGGCGATGCGCTTGGCGAGGTCTTTTATCATCTTCTGCTGTTCAGTCAGAAAGTAGTCCAAAATTAACTCTCCTATTTATGGTTTCAGGCGCAAACAATCCTAAATTATACGCGCACTTGTGTGGGGGGTGCAAGCGGAGGGGCAGCTAAGACTGTGAAACTTGATACCTCACGCATATAATTGGAATGATACAGGTGTTGATTTAGGGGCTTAAAAGTGAGAATTGATAAAAATAACCCATCAGAGGGATACCGGGACTTTTGGGATTGGATTATCCGTGATTGGCACCCTATACTGATAATTACTCTGGTATTAGCCTATGTTTACTATCTGTTGACCACTGAGGAATATTAGCTGTATCGAAAAATCGCATAATTTGGGCAATAAAAAAGAGGGGATTTTAAACCCCTCGATTTTTCTTTTTGGGAGCCAGGGCATTTCACCCTTGGACTTTTTTGGCCGGACTCTTGATTCACCGTGGCTGGATTTACCTTTGCCTTTGGATGTGTAACCGGTTGCCCGGTTTTCGCAGTAACCTTAGCGTCTATTCTTGCGCCACTCCCAATTACTATAGTAACCGATTTGATTACGAATGTCAATAGCTGACAGAATATATTTAGAAACCTGCCGTTTCATGAGGTTACCATAGGATTTGAAAAAACCGGACTGAGTTTTGCTTCGCCGCGCCTGTAATGACTTGCTCAGGCTATTATTCCCTTTCCCTTAAGGGAAAGG
>JANYKH010000104.1 GCA_025358235.1 Chloroflexota bacterium | reverse complement strand
TCAATCTCAAATTAATACCGGATCATTACAAGAACCCAGATTACACCGATAACTAATATAGTAGCAGGTGCGGCATATTTCATAAAGCGGCCCCACCCCACCGGATATCCTTCCTTGGCGGCGATAGCCGTTCCCACCACGTTGGCTGACGCGCCAATGGGCGTGGCGTTGCCGCCGATGTCTGTGCCCAGAGAAAGCACCCAGGCCAGAGGGCCCAAGCCCATGCCCTGAGAGACCGCCAGCGACCTAATCACTGGTACCATGGTGGCGGCCAGCGGGATGTTATCTACTATGGCAGAAAGGAAGGCAGAGAACCAGAGGATGATGGTTAGAGTAAGCATCTGGTTGCCGGCGGAAATGGAGCCAATCCAGTTGGCAACCAATATTAAAACGCCTGTATTCTCCATAGCGCCGACAGAAATAAACAGCCCGATAAAGAAGAGCAGCGTGCGCCAGTCCAGTTTCTTCAAAATATGAGAAGCCTTCCCGCGTGCGGCGATAAGGGTTAGAGCCGCAGCTATCACGCCGATTGTGGCAACTGACATTCCCGTGCTGGAGTGGGTGATCAGCAACAAGACGACGAACAGAAAAATCACGGTATTGATAATGAACAAAGCCGGATCCGTGATAGCTTCCTTGGGTTGAGGGTAGACCATGTTGAGGTCCAGTTTGCCCTGTGTCCGGGTAAGTACTTTGCGGGAGAAAAACCAGAAAAATATCAGGGCGACGATTACGCCGGCCAGAGCCATAACACCAGTGTTCGCAATAAAATCGTTAAAAGTAAAGCCAAAAGCCGTGCCGATGATGATATTCGGCGGATCGCCGCACAACGTGGCTGACCCACCCGTATTGGCGGCAAAAATTTCCGCGATGATGATAGGGATCGGATCGAATTTCAAAAGGCGGGCCAATTCGATTGTGGCCGTGGCTAAAAACAACATTACGGTGATGCTATCGATGAACATCGAAAGAAAGGCGGAAAGAAGTAAGAAAGTTATCAGGATGGGCACAACGCGGTATTTCACTGCTCTGGCGACATACAGACAAAGCCACCTGAAGAAGCCCACGGCGCCGAGACCTTCGATCAGCAGCATCATGCCGCCGATGAAAATAATGGTCTGCCAGTTAACGCCGGTGGATTCAAAGGCTTCATGTCCGGGCACCCAGAAACGAGGATTGAAAATTTGCTGTACGCTGAAGGCATTGATGGCCATTGTGGGGTCTCTCATTGCGATGAGATAAACCACTATGAGCGTAAGTCCGGCGCCGATAAGTGCCGGGATGTAGCGGTGAATCTTTCCGATAATGATCACGATAAACATGATCATAAAGATTACCAGAGAAAGTATTTGTGCCAGGTTCATATTTCTGAGCCTACCTGCCCTAAGGCTAAATGATTGCTGAGTATACCACGGGAAATAAAAATATGTAAAGATGTGAAAGTTAGAATAAACGGTTAATAATGGTAAGGATAGTTACCATGATTTAAATCAGTGCGCTGATTATGATGAAAATGGCGTAAAATCATGTGGAAAACAGTGCAAAAGACGCAAAGAGATAATGAACGCCTCGCCGGCATCATATCCGGCGAGGCGTTCACATTAATAGAAGGTTAGTAGTTTGCAGGAACTTTGGGCAGAGTTTTCAGGGCTTCGCGGACCTTTTCGGTGGGGTATTCATAGTCGGTCAGCTTGCCGGAAAGATAGCTCTCGTACGCTGCCATATCAAAGTTGCCGTGGCCGCTGTGAGCGATCAGGATGGTTTTGGACACGCCGGTTTCCTTACATTTCAGAGCTTCATCAATGCCGACGCGGATGGCATGGTTGGTTTCCGGTGCGCTGATGATGCCTTCAGTGCGGGCGAAAATTACACCGGCTTCAAAGGTAGCCAGCTGGTGGACCGCCTGGGCTTCCACCAGACCCAGCTTGTAGACGTGGCTAAGAATAGGGGCCTTGCCGTGATAGCGCAGACCGCCGGCGTGCACCGGAGGCGGCATGAAATCATGGCCCAGGGTATACATCTTCACCAGCGGGGTCATCCCGGCCGTATCGCCGAAATCATAGGCATAAAGGCCCTTGGTCAGGGTGGGGCAGCTGGCAGGCTCGACGGCGATGATGCGCAGCGCCGGTTTTTTACCTTCAATTTTGTCTTTCAGGAAGGGCAGGAACATGCCGCCGAAGTTGGAGCCACCGCCGATGCAGCCGACGATGATATCCGGGTAAAGGCCGGCCATTTCCATCTGCTTCTTTGATTCCAGGCCGATGACGGTCTGGTGCATCAGTACGTGGTTGAGTACGCTGCCAAGGGAGTAGTGGGTGTTGGGATGCGTCACGCAATCCTCAACCGCTTCGCTGATGGCGAGTCCCAGGCTTCCCGGGCAGTTGGGATCTTTTTCCAAGGCATCCCGTCCGGCCTTGGTGTCACGGGAGGGGCTGGGTACGCAGGTGGCGCCCCAGGTTTCCATCATCATGCGGCGGTAGGGCTTCTGCTTGTAGCTGACGCCCACCATGTATACTTTGCATTCAAGATCAAACATGCGGCAAGCCAGGGCCAGCGAGCTGCCCCACTGCCCCGCACCGGTTTCCGTGACGATGCGCTTGATGCCTTCTTTTTTGTTGTAGTAAGCCTGGGGTATTGCGGAGTTCGGTTTGTGGCTGCCGGCCGGGCTGCTGCCTTCATATTTGTAGAATATTTTGGCCGGTGTATCGAGGTATTTCTCC
>JANYKH010000098.1 GCA_025358235.1 Chloroflexota bacterium | reverse complement strand
GTATCCGCTTACCGGTCTTCTGGACTGCTTCTTTTGTTTCCATTACTTCCTCCAAATTTAGTTCCTAAAAAGAGTGAGTATGTACGAATTTAGTGAAACGACCTGTTTCTTATATTGATTTAGCCAGAATTTAATATTTTTGCGGGATTTTACGAGTGTTTTTTACTATTTCAACAGAATATTCAAATTATATCCCTCTTTGAGGCTGGAGGTCAACCGTGATTAAATCGAATAAATGAGACCGGAACATATCGCTCCAAATATAAAACAATAAGTTGATTTGACAGCGGCTGTATATTTGAAAAAACACCGTCACACCGGTCGGCAAGTATATGATAAGATAAAAATAACATTCCGAAAATGTCAGGCGTAAAAACTGCGTGAAGGTTTCTTCAAACGGTTTTCAACCAATCCCGGATAATATAGTCAAGGAACTACGAAAATAGGAGCACAACTAATGGAAATCCAGGTTATCAGCGGCGATATCTCAAATCTTTCCGCCGGCGCAATTATCGTACCCTGTTTCGAACATAACACTCCAATTAATAACGAAACCGGGGCGGTAGACCGGGCGCTGGGGGGAGCGATAACCCAATTGGTAAATGAAGGTGAAATCAAGGGTAAATGCAGCGAGATTACTCTGCTGCACAGCCTGGGCAAACTGCCGGCGGCGCGGGTTCTGGTACTCGGGCTGGGTAAGGCCACCGAATTGACCAGCAATAAATTGCGCAATGCCTTCGCTGATGCTTGCCGCTACCTCCGGAACAAAAACGTCCAGGATTTGGCGGTAATTCCGCTTGGCAGCGGAGTTAATGGAATATCCCCTGAAACCTGCGGGCAGACCCTGGCCGAAGGGGCCATGCTCGGCCTATATACATTCCGCAACCATATCACCCCGAAAGAAGATAACAAAGAAATAAAGAGGATCAGCATCGTAGCCGGGAATGCCGAGCGAGCCATGGTAGGCAGCGGGGTCAACAAAGGGACTATCCTGTCTGAATCCGTAAATATGACCAGGGAGATGGTCAACGAGCCCTCTAATTACAAAAACCCCACCACGATGGCCCAAAAAGCCGTCGAACTGGGCAAGCAATTCGGCATTGCGGTAGAAGTCTTTGAAAAAGAGCAAATGGAGAAAATGGGGATGGGGGCCCTGCTCGGCGTGGCCCAGGGCAGCCGCCAACCGCCCAAATTCATCGTAATGCACTATAAGGGCCGAACGGATGATAAAACCATCGACCTAGCAATGGTGGGTAAGGGCATCACATTCGACTCCGGCGGCATTTCTCTTAAACCACCGGAGAAGATGGATGAAATGAAGGGCGATATGGCCGGCGGAGCCTCGGTGATGACCGCCATCGCAGCCATTGCCCGGCTCAGTGTAAAACTGAACGTCTCCGCTTTCATTCCAGCCACGGAAAACATGCCCGGCGGCAACGCTTTCCGCCCCGGTGACATCCTCACGGCCATGAACGGCAAGACCATTGAGATACTTACGACTGACGCCGAAGGCCGTCTTATCCTGGCTGATGCCCTGACTTATGCTTCCAGAATGGAACCCAAAGCCATGGTTGATGTGGCGACCCTCACGGGCGCGTGTGTCGTGGCACTGGGTGACGTCTGCACCGGCGGCTTCAGCACCAACCAGGCCCTGATGGACAAAGTTACTGCATCGGCGGCGGAAACCGGCGAGCCGGTCTGGCAAATGCCGATGTTTGATGAATACCACGATCAGATTAAGAGCAACGTAGCGGATATGAAGAACTCCGGCGGACGCAACGGCGGCGCAATCACCGCAGCCAAGATGCTGGCAGAGTTTACCGGCAGTATACCCTGGGTGCACCTGGACATTGCCGGAGTTAGCCTGACAGACAAAGAACGGGGTTACATTGTGAAAGGCGGCACCGGCAATCCGGTGCGGACTCTGGTTAATCTGGCCATGAAACTATCGGCTTAAAAGTAATTTTGGCGGTTTAGAAGGAGGTCGTTATGAAGCTCAAATGGTTGGGGCATGCCTCTTTCCTGCTGACATCGGATTCCGGCACTCGGATCGTCACTGACCCGTTTAAAACGGGGGGACCGCTCAGCTATGCTGAAATAAATGAAACCGCTGACGCGGTGACGCTTAGCCACACCCACAACGACCATAACAATCCGGAAGCTGTTAAGGGCAACCCCAAGATTATCAAGGCCGGTCCGGAGACTGTTAAAGACGTCAAAATTTCAGGGGTAACCACGCACCACGATGATGCGGCGGGGCAGAAGCGGGGCCACAACACCGCTTTCTGCTTCGATATTGACGGGCTGCACGTCTGCCATATGGGCGATCTAGGCCACGAATTGAGCGATAAACAGGCTTCAGATCTGGGCAAAGTGGATGTACTGCTGCTGCCGGTAGGCGGATACTATACTATCGATGCGGCGGCCGCCACGAGGGTTATTGAACACATCAAGCCCCGAATAGCAATACCCATGCACTACAAAACAAGTAAGTGCACTTACCCCATTGCCACCGCGGATGAATTTTTGAAGGGCAAAAAGAATGTCCGGCGCACTGCCGGAAGTGAAATTGAAATCAAGGCGGGTAAATTGCCGATGGGCACGGAAATAGTCGTGCTCGAACCGGCCTTATAAACACCGGATACACTTAACCTCAGGCGGGGCAACCGGGCAAAGCCGCTTATCCCCCCAGATCACCGCGGACATTGATGAAGTTTAACAAGTTATCGCGGGCCACCATGCCGACGATATTCCTATTTTCCACGACGGGTAACTGGTTGATGTCCCCGCTCGCCATAAGCTCCATCACTTTGGTCAGTTCTTCGGTTGGGGAGACTGTCTTCAATTCAGCCAGGGGCGTCATAATGTCTTTTACTCTCGTGGCAGCCCATTTGTCCCGGGGAAGGGCGCGGGCGTTATGGAGGGTTACCAGGCCGGTTATCAAGCCGCTCTCCACGATGGGGAAGCAACGCTTGCCGGAAGCCAGGATGTATTCATTCACCAGCCGGTCGATAGTCAATTCCGGCGGTATGGTGACGCAATCACTGACCATGATTTCCCGGGC
Organism: Chloroflexota bacterium; assembly: GCA_025358235.1. Lineage (GTDB taxonomy): Bacteria > Chloroflexota > Dehalococcoidia > Dehalococcoidales > RBG-16-60-22 > JACPQH01. The sequence goes on along the minus strand of JANYKH010000098.1, from coordinate 197 downwards.
GGTATGGCCCTTCAGCACATCCTGAATCGCCACCTGCTGGTAGCTGCTGACGGCCGCGTTCTCCAGGAACCAACCGATAAAGGCAATCCAGATGCCGTTAAACGTATTTCCGGTAAATATCCAATAAACGCCGCCGATTATAAAAATAAAACCAACAACTCTACCAACCCCAGCAGCGATCCGCGTAGATTTTTTGA
>JANYKH010000068.1 GCA_025358235.1 Chloroflexota bacterium | reverse complement strand
GCCGCGGTCATGCCCGTCCAAACCCGGCTTGGCGATTAGAACTCTGATCATTTTTTTCTTTGTTTCCATTTGTTTGCCTCACTCCAAAAGTAAGATTAGATTTTCCTAAATTATGTTGGGTTCCCGGTATTCACCGAAAACCTCACGCATCACATCGGTAATTTCGCCAACCGTGGCATAGGTCTTTACGGCTTCAATCAGAGCCGGCATCACGTTTGTATCCGTGCCGCACACCTGCCGTACTTTCTCCAATGCTTTCTTCACCGCCGCGTTATCGCGGCCGGTGCGTAACGCTTTGAGACGGGCTACCTGCCTCTGCTCTACGTTCGCGTCGATTTCCATCAGCGGGATATCCAGTTTCTCTTCAGATGCGAACGAATTTACCCCGACAACTACCTGATCGCCGGATTCTACCGCTTTCTGATAATCATAAGCGGATTTCAAACATTCGCGCTGGATAAACCCTTTCTTGACGGCCATTGCCGCGCCGCCCATTTCGTCGATAATTTTAACATACTTGAAGATGCCTTGCTCTATCTCGTTCGTCAGCCACTCCAGGTAGTATGAGCCGCCCATCGGGTCCACCACATCCGCGATCCCGCTTTCATGGGCGATGATCTGCTGTGTCCGCAGGGCGATTCTCACCGACTCTTCGCTGGGCAGAGCCAGGGCTTCGTCGTAGGAAGTGGTGCAGAGGGACTGGCAGCCCGCCATGACACACGCCATAGCCTGTATCGTCGTGCGGACGATATTGTTCAGGGGCTGCTGCGCTGTTGACGTAAAGCCGTCATTCTGTACGTGGAAGCGGAACATCATGGAACGCGGGTCTTTAGCCCCAAATCGTTCTTTAGTAATCTTGGCCCAAGCCCGGCGCATAGCGCGGAACTTGGCTACTTCTTCAACCATATTGATATTGCAGGCCATCATAAAGGTGAAGCGCGGCAGGAAGGCATCTACCTTCATTCCGCGGTCAACCATGGCCTGGACGTAAGCGATACCGTCCGCAATCGTGAAGGCCGCTTCCTGTACCGCGGTCGCGCCGGCTTCCCGCATGTGGTAGCCGCAGATGCTGAGGGAATTCCAGCGCGGCAGGTTATCGGAACAATAGGTGCACAGGTCCGTGATTAAACGCATAGATGCTTCCGGACCGAAGATGTAAGTGTTGCGGGCCACATATTCTTTCAGCACGTCATTCTGGACCGTGCCGGATAACTGGCTTTCTTTGGCGCCCTGTTTCTGGGCGGCGGCGATGTACATCGCCAGGATGACGGGGGCCGTGGCATTGACGGTCATAGAGGTACTGACTTCCGCCAGTTTAATGCCGTCCCAGAGCTGCTCCATATCCTGCAGCGAGTCCACAGCCACACCCACTTTACCTACCTCGCCGTGGGCCAGCGGATGATCGGAATCATAGCCGATCTGTGTAGGCAGGTGAAACGCCACACTGAAACCGGTATTGCCCTGCTCGAAGAGATATTTGTAGCGTTTGTTGGACTCTTCCACAGTGGCAAACCCTGCATACTGGCGCATGGTCCATAACCGGCTGCGGTAGCCGTCCGGGCGGATGTTGCGGGTATAAGGAAATTCACCTGGAGGGTTGGTATCAACGGGAAGATTCTGGAGGTCTTGTGGCGCGAAAAACGGCTTGATAACTGTGCCGTCAACGGTGGTGCGGAACTCGGGTTTACGCTCGCGTTCTTCAGGCATTTCTAATCCTCACTATTAAACCAGATTGAGGCATGCGATAACAGGGGAATAGAACAAACAGCTTGAGACTTGAGGTGTCGGACCTTGAATAAAAAGGGGTCATTCAGCCTCAAATTATATCACTCTGTCACTTGGAGCGTCAAGTATGACAGTCTTATGCGAAGGACCAGGAAATGAACTTCCATTTAGCAGAAAATTGTGCTCGCATTCGCCAGTAGCTATAATACTGATCAATGAAAGCTAAAAATAACAAGCCGTCGATTAGTCCCGTCGCCTGCCCCTCCCCCGCGGAGGTAAATGCTGCGTTTACAGCGGCCAGCCTGAACGTCTTCGGGCTACTTGATGCGCTGCCCTTTTATGCCATGCTTGTCGATTCATCACATCATATCATCATGGCCAATAAGGCCATTCAGCAATTCCTCGGTGTTTCCCCGGAAGATATCCAGGGCCAGTTCTGCCCCAAAGCGATACACGGCGTGGACGGTCTCTTTCCCGGCTGCCCTCTTGAAGAATCAGTAGAAAAAGGACACGGGGTAGAGTGTGAAATAAAGGATGACAAAACCGGGCGGTGGGTCCGCTCATCCATCTACCCCACCGGCGCCATGACCCCCCAAGGCAAAGAGATATTCTTCCACATGGTAACTGATATTACTGACCGCAAACAGGCAGAAGAACGGCTCAAGGCATCACGGGCCCAATTGCGGCGACTCTCCGCCCACCTTGAATCAATGAAGGAAGAAGAAAGGGACCGCATTGCCCACGATTTGCATGATGACACCAGCCAGTCTGTCTCCGCTCTTACTGCGTACCTGGAAGCTGCCCTGATGCAGTTGCCGGCAGATGCTGAAGACAGCCGTGCCATGCTGGAAAAAAGCCGGGAAGTTTCACGCCGGATTCTGGACGATCTGCACAAACTGATATATGACCTTCATCCCGTCTCCCTGCGCGATTTTGGAATCTTTCCGGCTGCCTCTTCCCTGATAACCACCAGCCTTGAACCGGCTGGAATTAAGGTAACCTTAAAGGCCATAGGCCGCGCCAAGAGGTTTGCCCCGGACCTGGAACTGATATTATTCCGTGTTATTCAGGAGGTCTTCTCCAACATCACGCGGCACGCCAGGGCTAAAAATGTAGGCGTAACCATTCAATTTAAGAAAACCATCGTCATCTTGCGCGTTATCGATGACGGGCAGGGTTTTGATGTTGATGAGGCTGGTAAAACCACTTCCGGACTGCGCGGCTTCGGGCTTATGAGCATCAGAGAAAGAATCGAGATCGCCGGCGGTACCGTGACCATTAAATCGCGCCTGAACGAGGGGACAAAAATCAATATCGAGATCCCGGTGACTTATACTTGAACTGCCGCCATGCCGCCAATGGTTAAGTTCTCATTTGGTTGATGCACAGTAAAACGCTTTCTCTCCAATTAACTCGGGCTTTGCAAACCGGAGCAGGGGCGACATCTCGCGAGGGGGTGCAGCCCCCTCCGCCAGTAGAAACCCCTCTTCAACCAAATAACTCTGTGGTTTACTGCCAGGAAGATGTTGAAGAGCAGGGGTGATGTTAATTCGACGGCAACTAAAATCTGAACGCTGCATCGCCCATCATCATTGACAAACTACCCGTCCTCGCCTATCCTGAACGCTATCGGAGGATTCCAATTGACTAACCTCGAAAAACTGCAAGAAGTCTTGAAAGTTCACTTTAATAATGCCGGTTTGCTGGAGCAAGCCCTCACCCACAGCTCATACATCAATGAAAACGCCGGGGTCGGATCAAATGAACGACTGGAATTCCTGGGGGATGCGGTGCTGGGACTGGTGGTAGCCCGGGAACTTTATGAAAAATATCCTGACCTCGCAGAAGGCGATCTCACTAAACTCCGCGCTTCTCTCGTGCGGCGGGACGCCCTCAGCCGCATGGCGCTGAGCATCAACCTCGGCGAATTCCTCTGCCTCGGCAAGGGTGAGGAATCGAGCGGCGGGCGCGAAAAACCGCTCAACCTGGCCAGCGCACTGGAGGCCGTCATCGGCGCGATATTCCTGGACCTTGGACTGGAACCGGCGCAAACTGTGATTACAAGCATAATCGAACCGGAAATGAAGCAAGTCTTCGTCCGACCGGACAACGTCGATTACAAATCCCTGCTGCAGGAAATGGTGCAATCCCGCCACCACATTACCCCTTCTTACAAACTTCTGGATGCCAGCGGGCTTGACCACTCCCGTATCTTCACGGTTCAGGCGCAGGCCGGGGAAACCGTGCTTGGTACAGGCTCCGGCAGCAGCAAAAAAATCGCTGAAATGGATGCCGCCCGAGCCTCAATCGAGAAACTCACCGGCAAAACAAACGGCGCCGTTTGATTTACCCTTCCCCTTTTGTCATGCTGGAGTGTAGCGAAACATCTCAGGGTGAGGGGTCGTAAAAGCGATTGTCATTCCAGCGAAGGCCGGAATCTACACTTTAGCTTATTCTGATCTATTGCTCCCTCACCTGAAAAGATTCTTCTCTCCCATTCCTATAAATCGGGCTTTAGCCTCTTTACACGCGGCTGTACCTTTGCTAATATCAATAAAACTCAAGGTTTGCGAGGTGATATATATGGGCAACAAAAATATGGGCCACAAGGAAACCAAAAAAGCCAAGAAAGATACCAAGAAAATCGGCAATACCCCCATCATGTCTTCTGAACCACTGCCTGAAGTAGAAGTAATCGGCCGGAAGAAGCGCAAGGGCGAAGACTAAACCCTTAACCAATGCCCCGGAAATGGGATAGTTTCTCATGATAGGGCAATGAATAATCCCGCATCTTTACACGCTATCGTATCCGGTCATGTTCAGGGGGTTGCTTTCCGTGCCTTTGTGGCAGATAGAGCTTCAACTCTGGGCGTGACCGGATATGTCAAAAACCTGCCGGATGGGCGTGTGGAAATCACCGCTGAAGGAGACCCCGCCCAACTGGAATTGCTGCTGCAAGCCGCCAAAAAAGGCCCCCCCTCCGCCCGCGTGGAACAGGTTATCGTAGACCGCCCCCCATTTTCCGGCTCATATCACAGTTTCAGCGTAAAATAAATTATGCCCCCCTGTTCTCACCCGACAAAAAAAGAAGGGGGCTTTCGCCCCCTCAGTGTCATCCAAACTCTGACTATTCTCTATGTATCCAGTTCTACCTTGGCGCTCTTGATCAGCGAGAGATACTCTTGCTTTAATCCCAGCCTGTCTGATATCTCGCAGTCAATGGCGTAAGGCTCACCGACGAATATCTTGCCATATTCTTCTACCTGGCCCTGTGCGGGATTATCCTCTATTTGGATTTTCTGGGCCCCTTCCACCAGCGCCAGATCCATCGGCAGAGTAAAATAGAGATCCGCCAGTACCTTTTCAATTCCCAATGCATTCAAAGCGCCCCACCCCGTCTGCGCGCTCCCCTTGTATTTACTCGTGGGTAGAAGCGTCAGCAGGTTGGCGATACTCAGGCTGGCGGAATGATTGAACGTCTTTAACGGCGAAACCGTGATCAGGTAATCGCTGGAGAGAACCACGTTCGGCACCCAGAAAGTAGGTACCGCGAAAGGCTTGGGTAGCGGGTTATCCACTTCCACCAGGATGCAATCCTTGACATCCAGGGTCAGCACCCGCGGGAAATTATAGCCCAGTGATTCGTAAATGGGATAGACCGGCGCCCCGCTGGCGGTACCTTCCAGGATCAAAATATCCGCGTCACTCACCTGCCGGATACTGGTGATAATATTGCGCAGAAAGTCAGCGCTCGTGGTTACGGGATATGGCGCGGGATAACCGGCGCTGGGCTTAATTAAAACACGGCGTGCCCGGGAGATTACGGGCGGCGGCCTGAACACAAAATCATGCGAATCGAAAATCAAGGGCGCCTCCTTACGGAAATCCGGACAGTCCCCGCTAAATCTCCGCACTCTGCGGTAAACATGGCGGCTACCGTCCTGGAAAGAACATCTTTAATAGTATCGTCTATCTGCAGCGACTTGCCGTCCGCCATAACTTCTACTTCCAGGCGGGGGTAAGCCACGATTATTTTCTCGATCATATCTGCGATGCCGGCCGTATCTTCTTTGGCGAACTGAGGCACAGTCACCGGCAGCGGTTCATCCGTCACCACACCGATCAATTGTGACGGTACGCCCACTAAATCCGGCCCGAATTCACGGCGGTGCACTTCAATTTGAGGATACCGGCTGCGCTTGAAGCCTTCCGCCAGCACCACATCATATTCCCAACCCGTAAACTGATACAGGTCTTCCGGGCTCACCGCTTTTTCTCCGTTTTTAAAAAGAGCGAAGAGCTTATCCGTGGTAATTGCCGATACCTCGCTCCCGGCCTCGCTGTAGCGCCATGTATCCTTTTTCACTATATCGGTCTGGACATTGGCGTTGGAATGTTTAATCGCGGCCACGCGGTAACCGCGGCGTTTTAACTCCGTAATCAGCGCCACCATCAAATTGGTCTTGCCGGAATTGGACTTTCCCACAATGGAAACTATGGGTATCATGATAGGCCGGTCTCCATCTCTATTGGCTGTATCCAGTCAAGCATTATCGCCGGCAGTATATCCCCCACCACGGCTTTCTTGCGGTCTTCCGCCAGGATAACCAGCGCATTAGCCCTACTCATTGATGTTAACATACCGGAACCCTGCGGGCCGGTGAGACGGGCATTATATTTATTCCCTTTTCGGGTTACGATGGCCCGTGAATACACCCGGCGGTCATCCCGGTTATCGATGCGCCCCTCCGCCAGTTCCACGTCCACCACGGGGCGGGCCATTTCTTTGATGCCCATCATCTTCATAATCGCGGCTCGGCCAAACAATTCAAAAGTTACCATGCTGCTCACCGGGTTTCCCGGCAGACCGAGCAGAGGCACTTTACGGTCTGAACCCCTGATAAAGCCAAAAGCCAGCGGCTTGCCGGGCTTCATGCGCACCGTCCAAAAATTAATTTCGCCTTCCGCGGCCAGCACATTTTTGACCATATCATAGTCCCCGGCGGAAACACCGCCGGTGGTGATTATCATATCCGCAGTGAGCCCCTTGCTCAGCGCCGCCACCAGCGAATCAACGCTGTCCCTGGCGATGCCTAACATCAGCGGAATGGCCCCGTATTTTTTTACCAGCCCGGCCACGCTGTAAGAGTTACTGTTATAAATTTTCCCGGCGGAAACCGGCGCACCGACTGCCGCCAATTCATTGCCGGTGGAAAGCACGGCGATCACCGGGCGGCGCGTCACGTGGACCTTTGCCATACCCAGAGAAGCCAGCACGCCTACCTCGGCGGGGCGGATCAAAGTCCCTTTTTCCAACACCAGGTCACCTGACCGGATGTCTTCTCCGGCATCGCGGACGTTCAGGTGCGGCTTCACTGCTACCCTGATGGCGATAACCGAATCCTGCTTGCCTGCTTTGCGCCGGTCTTCCTCATCCGTATCTTCAAATTGGACGACGGCGTCAGCTCCCTTCGGCAGGGGCGCGCCGGTCATGATTCTAATTGCCGTTCCGGCCGTCACGGTTTTCCGTGAAATGCTTCCGGCGATAACCGTATCGATAACTTTCAATGTTTTAGGGGAATTTGCCGTGGCTCCGGCTGTATCCGCTGCCAGCACAGCATAACCGTCCATCGCGGAATTATCCCACGGCGGCACGGTAATTTCGGACCGGATATCCTCGGCCAATACCTGCCCCAGCGTGTCCATAATGGGCACATACTCCGGCTCCAGCAGTTGGAACGTGGCGAGGATTTTTTCCAAAGCCTGCTCGACGCTAATCATAGCCGGGGATCTCCCTGGCGATTTGCCGGGCCGTTTCGAGATCGTCCATCGTATTGATGTTGAAGAAACTCCGGTGCTGCGGGTCAAAACGGTCGATTTCCGCTCTGGTGATATGCCGCACTTTGACGAGCGGTAACAGTTTATGTAAACTCAATTCCCCTTCGTTCAAGAGGTACTTGATCGGTGCCAGGCAAT
>JANYKH010000054.1 GCA_025358235.1 Chloroflexota bacterium | reverse complement strand
TACTTACCGTGCCCGACAAAACCAGGGGTGCTCAATCCGCCGCCGACCGTACCGGCCAGGGTGGTGAACTTCATGCCGCTGGGGGTTTCGCCGGTGTAGTCACGGTTAACCGTCATCACACCGTTGCAGCCGGGCAATACCGCCGCGATAGCTTCGCAGCAACCGCAGGTGGTCATGGGGTCATTGACGATCGAGTAAAAGTTATAGTGATCGATCTTGCCGCGGGATGCCTTGAAGATAAAGTCATTAACGCCTTTCCACTGGCCGAGGGTGGCATCGATAACCTGCCCCTTGGGAACAGGCTGGTTGGGGCCGGTGGGGTTAATTTCGTTTGAGGCTTTGCAGTCCATCCAGTTATAGGAACCGCAGAGACCGGTTCTTTCCGGGCTGATGACGCAAACGTGGCTGGGTGCGAATGACTGGCACAGGGTGCAGGAGTAATAGGTTTCCACGGTCTCGTCAGTCATGCCTTCGATTCTGGTATCGCGGACATGATAGACATCCCGGGCTTTGGCCAGAATTTCGTCCACGGCCTTGGGTTCGGTGTATATCTTCACCTGTAACTTGTCAAAAATTCTGCCGAAATCCTGGTGCAGCTTGGCATGGAGCATAACGCCGATATGGCGGAGCTTGAAGCCTTTGGCGGTAGCCTGCTTGCTGATGCGGATCCAGGCAATATCGCGCTGGCCGATGTGCATGACTCCCTGGGCGTAGTTGATCAGATGGTGAATCTGCCGTTCCAGGATGGGTTCATAATCATCCTGCATGTTGCGGCCGGCCACCTGGACGTTGATCGCCATGGGCAGGCGGCTGCCGACGGGCACTTCATCGATTTCAGGACCGATGATTTCAATTCGGCCGTCTTCTACTTCTTCCATGCGCTTGCTGGTGACCCATTCCACCATGTGGGTACGGCCACCGCCGCATTCCAGAGCGATATCATCGCCGCGGACGCGCTCGCCTTCAAAGGCCGGACCATAAGCCACGGGAATCGGAATTTCCGTCACATTGACTTTAAGGCCGCGCACTTCAATGGCTTTAGCGACAATCTTGTCATGAGGAATATTGGACACGACGTGCTCATAAGTGGTCACGCCGGTGGGAAGAATCTGGGGGATATTACTGTCGGCGATAGTGGGGAAGCCGAAGTTGATAGCGCCGGCAGCGTTGGCATACCATTCATCGGTCACGTGGCCGAGAGGCATGGCGAATGCGAAGACGCGGTCTTTGTTGTAAATCAATATCTTGCGGAAGTCGCCCGGCTCAACACCGCCGAAGGAGAGGGCGGCGCGGGTGGCGAAACCGGCGGAGAAAACGGTGGCAGAGGTTTCCGGCCCGAACGAGACGAGGCGGGTACCCCAACCGATCTGTACTCCGGCTTCAACAAGCTGTTCTGAGAAGCGTTTGCCGCCGGATTCACCGGAGCAGAACACGTAAATATTCTTCTTCTGAAGTTCCTGGGCGATGTTGGCGGCGATTTCCTTGGTGGGGGCCGCGCCGAGGATGGCTGCAAAACCGGGGGCCGTGCCATCTACGAATTCAACGCCGCGTTTTCTCAGGATGACGTCATTGGCAGCGCCAAGCCAGATTTTTTCATCGGTAACATCTTCGCCCTGAAGGTAGAAATTAGGTTCTTCAAGGTAGCGGATGGACTCGATAATTTCTTCCGCAAAGAAAGCCAGCATGCCGGCGTCCAGCAGGGGACCCAGGTAAGGCAGGTGGTGTTCTTCCCGGACGAGGGGGGGCAGGAATGACCGGCATTTCTTCAAGACCGGTTCCATATCCCCGAGCTTTTCAACTTTCATGCCGAGAATACCGTAGATAACGGGCAGGTAATAGGCCGTGTTGGGGAAGCCCACCGGCTGATTGGCTCCCCACCGGTCCATTGCCATTTTCCATTTATCTTCGGCGCGTCCGACAATACTATGAGCCCCTCTAATGACTGCTGAGGCTATTATCTTGGACATCTATCTAATTCCTCCCACGGACGTAATGCTATTCAAGTTCGCGGCGTTTGGCCATATCGTAGAGAACGCGCTCTCTGGCTTTATCAATACCCAGCGCTTTGCGCTTCGCATCGATGTGATCGATCATGAGGTGCGCCGCTTTAATGGGATCGGGCTCATAGGCCCATTTGCCGCCGAGTTGGGCTTCAACCTTGTTGAAGAGGTAATCGGTGACTTCTTTGCTGCCGGTGGTGGGCCAGCCTACTCCGAAGACGGTAAATACGCCCGAGGCGACAAAATATTCGCCGATGGCGATAGCTTTTTCACTCATCCACTCAGGGGCAGCGCCGGCGACGGGCAGGTCAGCCAGATCGTCACCCAGACCGCCATCCTTGACCATCATAGTGGCGGCGATGAGGATGCGGCTGTTATCGATACAGGCGCCCATGTGCAGTACCGGCGGGATGCCGACGGCTTCGCAGACTGAAGCGAGGCCTGCGCCGGCGTATTTGGCGGCGGCTTCAGGGACCAGCAGTCCGGCCTCGGCAGTAGCCATGGCGGAGCAGCCGGTTGAAATTACCAGTACGTCATTCTTGATCAATTCCTTGACCATGGCGACGTGCGCGGCATTATGGGTTTCGCGGGCGCTGTTGCAGCCCACCACACCAGCCACGCCGCGGATGCGGCCGCCGATGATGTTATCGTTCAGCGGGCGGTAAGAAGCGCGGAACATGCCGCCGAGCAGGTAGTTAATGGTTTCATGGCTGAAACCGGCTACCAGGTCGCTCTTGAAATTGGGGATCATCACGTTGGGTCGGCGGTTGGGGAAGTTCTCGATGGCCAACCGGACGATTTTTTTCGCTGATTCGAGCGCGTGATGCTCGTCAAATTCCAGGTGAACCGCGCCCTTTATCATAGCCTTGGGCGAGGTGGTAATAATCTTGGTGTGGTAGCATGAGGCTACGTCAGGCAAGGATTCCATGATGCACTGGAGATCGACTACCATTGCCTCAACGGCTCCGGTAACGATCGCCATTTCCTGCTGCAGGAAGTTGCCGGCGATGGGGAGGCCGTGGCGCATCAGGATTTCATTGGCGGTGCAGCACATGCCGGCCAGGTTAATGCCTTTCGCGCCGACTGAAGCGGCGAGTGCCAGCATTTCCGGGTCCATAGCGGCTGCAACGACCATTTCAGATACCATCGGCTCATGGCCGTGGACGATAATGTTAACTTCATCCTTCTTAAGGACGCCCAGGTTAATCTGGCTCATGACGGGGGTGGGAGTTCCGAAGAGAATGTCCTGGAGTTCGGAGGCGATCATGCTGCCGCCCCACCCGTCTGCCAAAGCTGTCCGCGCGACCTGTTTGAAGATGTTCTCATAATCCTGGTCAACGCCGGTGTGCGTGCGGTGCATCATCTCGACGACTTCGCGGTCGATGGCGCGCGGTGCAACACCCTCTCGGTGCCAGATTTCCTGTCTCTTTATCGGGGCTCTCTTGAGGAAGAGCAGTTCGCCTTCAACTTTGCCGAATTCATTCAGGGCTAATATGGCTACATCTTTAGCGATTTCATTATTGGAACGGTTGCCGATTTCAACACCCCATTCCAGGGCGAGGGCCAGTAGCTTCTGTTCGTCCTTGATTTCATAACCCGAGGCTTCGCCTTTAGATACTGCCAGCAGAAGTTCAGCGACTCCCCGGCCGTGGTCGGAGTGAGCAGCGGTACCGGCGGCCACCATTCTGGCGAAGTTGCGGGCGGTGATGGTCTCGATAGTCGCGCCGCAAACTCCGCGGCGTTTCTTGTGTTCTTCCGGGGTTTCAACTTTATTCTTGGGAATTGGCATGCGGCAGGGGCCCATGCTGCAACCTTTGCAGCAACTGCCTTCCGAGCCGATGGGGCAGGGTTTCATATTCTCAGCGCGCTCGAAAACGGTGCTTGCGCAATCCGTGCACGCCTTGGCGATTAAATCGAGGGTTGCTTGATCCACACTCTTCGCTTTGTTATCCATAACTCCTCCAGCTTCCTAACTACGCCAGATCTGCCATCATCTCACGAATGAGCTTGATGGATTCAGGGTGTCTCATGACCAATACGTCAGCGCCGGCCAGAAGAAGGGCCATCGCGGACATTGATTCAAGTAAAATGCCTCTCTTTTTGGCATCGCCCATCTTGGGGTCATCAGCCGCGGAAAGCTTGGCTTCCTTGGTTTTCCAGGTTTCCTTGGCGATGTTGCAGATGATGGGGAACTGTAATTTATCATCCTGCTGGGCCAGGGCAGCCATGCGCATTCTCTCCATGACGGAGTAAGCGTATTCCAGGCCGTAGCCAATGCCGCTTACCGTGGGATCCATGATGATCAGGTCATCCGAGACACCCAGGTTGCTCAGCAGAATATTTAATTGTTTGGCCAGGTTGATATCGATAGGGGTCGCCGCGCCGATGCTGTGATGGTAGCCGATGGCGGCCGCGCCGATTTTCTTGTGGCTCTTTTCTTCCACCGGGCCGATCAGCAGGTTCATGCCCTGGCAGACCTCAGCGACGGTACGGAGCACTTCAGTATCTTTCTCATGGTTGCTGGTACCCCAGACGATAAGAGGTACATCGATCGCTTCCGCGACTTTCTTGACTATGGCCGCGGCATCAACTGCGCTGCGGTTCATGCCGTTGGGATCGGTGCTCGTCAACTGGAGGCAGATCATTTCAGCGCCGTAGGTGCTGACGCATTTTTTGGCCCAGGCTACGGGGTCATTAACAACATCTTTAAACGGTTCGAGGGCGGCTTCCGGCCATTCCTGGGGAGGGTTGTCAAAGACCTCCATGGCGATTTTGGGGAGGTGGGGCATTTTACCTTCAAAGGTATAGAAGGGATAGCAGCTTTCACCGCCGACAGTTAAAGCCTTCGGCCCTTTGCCGATTTTCATTTCTTTAATTTTTCCGGTATATGCGGTCTTGGCGACAGGTACTTCCATTAGTCCTCCTTCAGGTTACGCCGGGTTCTTCCGTTTTTCACTGCCGAACCAGTCTTTGCCGTAGAAATAACGTTCACCGGTCTGCAGATAACGCAGTTTGTCTTCCCGGCTTTCCAGCTTATAGCGCCACCGGCCGAGCTCAGCGCTTTCCGGTTTTCCAGGTTCGTATCCGGTCTTTTTTACATCGCTCAAAGTAAGTATCCTCCTAAGCCAAACCGGCTGCCATTTTGGCAGCTTTGACCGTGTTTACCATTAGCATCGTGATAGTCATGGGGCCGACGCCGCCGGGGACGGGGGTAATGGCGCGGGCCTTTTCTTTTACTGGTTCATAATCTACATCGCCGACGAGAATCGCTTTGCCGCTGGAACTCATTCCAACGCGGTTTACGCCGACATCAATGACGACGACGCCCGGTTTTACCATGTCTGCGGTAAGGGCTTTTGGCCTTCCTGCCGCTACTATAATTATATCAGCATCACGCGTGAAATGGGAAATATCGCGCGTGCCGGTGTGACAAATGGTCACCGTTGAGTTGGCCCCGTGTTTTTTCTGTAACATAATGTTAGCATTCGGTTTGCCGACGATGTTGCTGCGACCGATAACTACCACGTGAGCGCCATCGGTTTCAATACCGGAACGGATAAGAAGCTGCTGGATACCGGCGGGGGTGCACGGCAGAAAGTCCGGTTCGCCCACCATCATCTTGCCGAGGTTCATGGGGTGGAAGCCATCAACGTCTTTTTTGGGGTTGATGGCCAGCAGAACTTCAGTTTCATCAAGGTGTTTGGGGAGGGGTATCTGCACCAGGATGCCGTTGATCTGGGGATCGTTATTCAGGGTTAATACCAGATCCATGAGTTCTTTCTGCGTGGTGGTTTCCGGCAGGTCACGGCGGTCAGAGTAAATGCCTAGGGCGATGGCTGCTTTTTCCTTGCCGGTAACGTAGGAAACCGAGGCGGGGTTAGCGCCGACCAGCACCGTGGCCAGGCCGGGAACAATGCCGTATTTGGCTTTGAGTTCCGCAACTTCCTTTTTAAGTTCTTCCCGGATTTGGGCGGAGATTTCAGTGCCGTTGATAATCATTGCAGGCGTTGTAATAGACATCCTAATTCACTCCTGTGGAAAGCTGATCCATGAGCTTATTAATAACCTTGACCGAGGGGGCGGTATCAGGAAGCTGCATCAAAGGTTTAAACTGCAAATCATAGTCACGGATTGTCTGGTCTACGGGCAGGACAGCCGACGCTTTAAGACCGAGTTTGGCCATTTCAGCCTCAATCAACG
>JANYKH010000021.1 GCA_025358235.1 Chloroflexota bacterium | reverse complement strand
CTGCGTTTTATGGCTGATTTTTGCCATGGAATACGTGGGGATAACCTCCTGGCGGCGCCGGCAATATCTAGCTTTGCTGTGGACAATCCCGGTAGTTACGTTAGCCCTGGTATGGACAAATGAATGGCACGGCCTCATTTGGCCGAGTATCACCGTAAGCCCGGATGATTCATCTATCCTGATATGGTCACACGGGACATGGTTCTGGTTCGCCGCCGTTTCAACTACATCGCGGTACTCGCCGGGGTCATCCTGTTGATACGCCACGCCATCGGCCAGCCCGGATTCTACCGGCGTCAGATCTTTCTTTTGCTCACAGCCACGGCAATTCCGTTAATCGGTAACACAATCTATCTGGCTGGTTTTAGCCCTGTCCGCGGGCTTGACCTGACGCCTTTCGCGGTAGCCCTTTCTACCTGTATTTTCGGCTTCACCCTAATCCGTTTAAGGTTTATGGATATCGTGCCTGTGGCGCGCAGTCTGATGGTAGAAAGAATGTCAGACGGCATCATGGTACTGGATGATATGGGTAGGTTAGTGGACATAAACCCCGCCGCCCGGCTGATGCTTTCCATGGCAGAAAAAGAAAGTATAGGCAAACCGCTGGACGAGGCATGGAACCAGTGGGCTTCCATCGATTCAGGTGTTAAAAAAGACGGCGCATATGAACTCAATATTGATATCGAAGGGCGGAAAGCCATCATCGATGTTACGGTAACTCCCTTGTTTAAAGAGCGGGGCAAGACTGTTCTCGGGCGGTTGGTTGTCCTTAGAGATGTCACTCAACGCCGCACAATGGAAATAGCTTTGCGGGATGAGGTTACCCGCCGGACGAATTACACGCGGGCCCTAGTCCACGAGCTAAAAACGCCCCTCACCGCCATAATTGCCTCCAGCGAATTACTGAAAATGGAGGTCAGCAAAAACACGCGGGCATTTCCCCTCACCCAGAATATATGGCGCTCCTCACAAAACCTTGATATGCGTATTAACGAGCTTCTTGATCTGGCCCGCAGTGAGGTGGGGACTTTGACTGTGAAACCGGATGAACTGGACATTCCCCGGCTCATCAGCGAAGTTACCTGGGAAATCACGCCTCTGGCGAAAAAGAAGGGGTTAGACCTGGTGGTGGAAACCCCACCCAATCTACCCACCGCCCTAGCCGATGAATCCCGGATCCGCCAGGTACTTCTGAACCTGATCAACAACGCCGTGAAATTCGCCGAGCAGGGCCAAGTCACGGCTAAGGCGAGTATCGATAGCCAGGGAATGATACTCATTCAAGTGACCGATACCGGACTCGGAATCACAGCAGAAGACCTCGATCGCATCTTTGATCCTTACTGGCAGCGTCCCAACGATAGGGAAAGCCTGAGTGGGATGGGGATCGGGTTAGCGCTGTGCAAGATATTCGTAGAACTGCACCACGGCCGGATGTGGGTGAATAGCCAGCCGGGAAAGGGCAGCGAATTTTGCTTTACCCTGCCGGCCTACCACAAGTTAGATTAAATTACACAATAATCCGGCCTCCGAACCGCTAAGAAACACCCCCTTGTATAGTTACCATGACAGGTATAGAATAAGCCATGTCAAAAGTCATCCTTCGTAATTCCGGGAGCCGTATTTGATGGATAGACGAAAGACGCTTGTAAATGAGTATAAGGAAAGAAAAATCACGGGAGGTATCTACAGGATAACGAACTCCGTGAACGGAAAGTATTTTCTGGACTGGGCTTCGAACCTCCGTGCCAAGCAAAATGGTTTTAAATTTATGGTCTCATCCGGCACATGTTTCCATTTCAAACTAAAGGGTGATTGGGACTCACTCGGGGGTAATGTATTTACCTTTGAAACCCTTGAGACCATCGATAAAAAAGCGGACCAGACCCAGGAACAGTTTATAGACGACCTGAGAACGCTGGAGCAAATGTGGAGCGATAAATTGGATGCGTCAAAAAAATATTGAGCCCACAGAGAACAACCAGCCCCTTGAAGAAAGCGCAACCGAGCCGATTTGTCATCACCTCTGGGTGATAAGGGAAGCTCATGGCCCCACCAGCCAGGGCCGATGCCGGCTTTGCGGAACAACCAAAGAGTTCCTTAATAGCCCGGCGGAAAATATTAAAAAGAAATAAATAAACCGCCTCACTTCCCCCTCTGACGCCCTAAAAGCCTTTGGCTCTAAGGGACGAAAAACTGTCTTGGCGCCAATTATTGCAATGAAACAACGACTATCGGGGTACCCCGTTTTAATCTCGAAATTTGCCACATCAGGGATAACCATATTTAATGAAAATGCTTGAAGCCTATTATATTTCTATCGCCGGCCAGGTAAACGTCACCCTAAACCAGGTCAAGACAGTAGCGACAATGCTGGAGGAAGGGCTGACTATCCCCTTCATCGCCCGTTACCGCAAGGAAATGACCGGCTCTCTTGACGAGGTGGCGCTGGCCAAAATCCGAGACAGTCTGGAACGACTCGCCGCGCTAGATGAAAGACGCCAGACGATTCTGAAATCCATGGAGCAGCAAAATGTGCTCACGAACGAATTGCGCCAGGCGGTGGAAAAAGCCGATTCCATGACAGCCCTGGAAGACATCTACCTGCCCTACAAGCCCAAGAGACGGACAAGGGCCTTCATCGCTAAGGAAAAGGGACTGGAGGGTCTGGCTACCCTGATCATGGCACAGAAATTTGATATTGACCCCACCCCGGCCGCCGCCGCATACCTCAACGCGGAAAAAGGCGTGGATACCGTGGAAGACGCGCTCTCCGGTGCGCGGGACATCATAGCGGAATGGGTCAACGAAGACGCCGAGACGCGCAAGCCTATTCGCAGCCTCTTCGGCCGGGAAGGTATCCTGTTTTCAAAAGTGGTTAAAGACAAAGAGGCCGAAGGCATCAAATACAGCAATTATTTCGACTGGCAGGAGCCGGTGTTGAAAGCGCCCAGCCACCGGATATTGGCCATGCTCCGCGGTGAGAACGAGGGCTTTCTGAAACTGGAAATCCGGCCGCCTCAGGATAAAGCGCTCATGCTTTTACAGCGCCGTTATGTCAAGGGGACAGGCGCGGCTTCGGCTCAGGTTACACTGGCCATCGAGGACAGCTACGAACGGCTGCTGGCGCCGTCAATCGAGACCGATATCCGCCACCAGGCCAAAGAACGCGCCGATGATGAAGCGCTGCGCGTTTTTGCCCGCAACCTGCGGGAGACTCTGATGGCCCCACCCCTCGGCCCCAAAACCATCCTGGCTATCGATCCCGGCTTCCGGACAGGCTGTAAAACCGTGATCCTTGACCCCCAGGGCAAGCTGCTGCACCACACGCTCTTTTACGTGGAGCAATCTGCGACGCGAAAGGATGAGGCCGCCCGACTGGAACGCAGCCTCGTGGAAAAGTTCAGCCCGGAAGCGATCGCTATCGGCAACGGCACGGCCGGGCGGGAAACGGAGGAATTCATCCTGAGTCTGGGTTTGCCAAAAACCATTCCCGTAGTCATGGTCAACGAGAGCGGCGCATCGATATATTCCGCCTCAAAGGTAGCCCGTGAAGAATTTCCGGACCAGGATATTACGGTCCGGGGGGCAGTCTCCATCGGGCGGCGGCTCATGGACCCGCTGGCGGAACTGGTGAAGATTGATCCAAAATCAATCGGCATCGGCCAGTACCAGCATGACGTGGACCAGACGCGCCTCAAGAGCGTCCTGGACGATACCGTCATCATCTGCGTCAACGAGGTCGGGGTGAAAGTGAACACCGCCAGCGAGCAACTGCTGGCTTATGTCTCCGGGCTGGGACCGGGTTTGGCCAAAAATATCATCGCCTACCGCAACGAGAACGGGCCGTTCAAGAGCCGCGCCCAGCTCAAAAAGGTGCCCCGCCTCGGCCCAAAAGCCTTTGAACTGTCCGCTGGTTTCCTGCGCATTGATAATTCGGAAAACCCCCTCGATGCCAGCGCCGTCCACCCCGAAAGATACAGCCTGGTTGACCGCATGGCGAAAGACCTGCACGGCACGGTGACGGACTTGCTCCACAGCGAGGAACTTCGGAGACAGATTAAGGTGGAGAATTACATCGGGGAGGGGCTGGGTCTGCCCACGCTGCAGGATATCATGGCGGAGCTGGCCAAGCCGGGCCGCGATCCCCGCCAGCAGTTTGAAGCGGTGGCCTTTAACTCGGATATCCGCAGCATGGACAAACTGGAAACCGGCATGAAGATGGCCGGCATCGTGACGAACGTGACCAACTTCGGCGCGTTTGTCGATATTGGGGTGCATCAAGACGGACTAGTGCATATCAGTGAAATCGCGGACAAGTTCGTCAAAAACCCGGCTGACGTATTGAAGGTGAACCAGCGAGTCATGGTGACCGTTATGTCCGTCGACCCGG
>JANYKH010000009.1 GCA_025358235.1 Chloroflexota bacterium | reverse complement strand
GGTTGTAAACTGCTTTCGGGTGAGAAGAAAAGCCGGATTTTCCGGCTGGGACTGTATCACCAGAAGAAGCACCGGCTAACTACGTGCCAGCAGCCGCGGTAATACGTAGTTAGCCGTGACTTATTCCCCGGGTACCGTCATTATTCTTCCCCGAGAAAAGGGGTTTACAACCCGAAGGCCTTCTTCCCCCACGCGGCGTCGCTGTATCAGGCTTTCGCCCATTGTACAATATTCCTTGCTGCTGCCTCCCGTAGGAGTCTGGACCGTGTCTCAGTTCCAGTGTGGCTGGTCGTCCTCTCAAACCAGCTAACGATCTCAGCCTTGGTGGGCCGTTACCTCACCAACTAGCTAATCGTACGCAAGCCCCTCCTAAAGCACCCGAAGGTTTTAATCAGCCCCCATTAGGGGGAGGATCACATGCGGTATTAGCTCCGATTTCTCAGAGTTATTCCCCACTTTAGGGTAGGTTACTTACGCGTTACGCACCCATTCGCCACTGCTCCTTGCGGAGCCGTTCGACTTGCATGCATAAAGCACGCCGCCAGCGTTAATCCTGAGCCGGGATCAAACTCTCCAAACAATATTTCTATTAGCTTGAATAAGCTTGAAAACGCTCTTACAAAGCTGTGTGTATTGAACCTTCCTCTCGCTATCCAGTTGTTAAAGTGCTTGTTGTCTTTATTGGGGACAACTTTTAAATCATATCATTGTTCAAAGCTGCTGTCAAGACTAATTATCGGGGATTTTATTCATCACTACCGGGTTTTTAATCTCGAACCGACTCGGTTCCAACGACATTTAGGAGTATAGCACATTCATGTTATAATTGCACGCAGTTTGATCAACAGAGTTCTCATTTCGTTCATTAACTTTCCCGGCCGGGTTTAAAGCGCATAAAGCGAGGCTTTCATGAACCAGTTGGATGATATTTACAAATATATTGCACCTAAACTTACCACTTCTATCATTGCCAAAAACCTCATTTATCACCCCTCCCTCACCTCTACCATGGACGCGGGACGGGATCTCGCCCTCGCTAACTGCCCCCAGGGCACCGTTGTTTTGGCCGGGGAACAGACCGCCGGCCGCGGCCGCTTAAAACGTACCTGGATTTCCCCCCGCGGGAATGTTGCGTTTTCGGTCATCCTTTCGCCCACTTTTGAACAACTACCATATATGATCATGATTTCTTCGCTGGCCGTCGTCCGCGGCATCGGGTCAACCACCGGCGTCAAAGCCGGCATCAAATGGCCCAATGATGTCCAGATTAACGGACGCAAGGTCTGCGGCATCCTCATCGAGAACTATATCCGCAACCACACCGTACAAAGCAACATCGGCATCGGCGTCAACATTGAGAAATACCCTGAAGACCTGCCGGAAACCGCCGTTAAAGCCACCTGTCTGGAAAATGAGGCCGGCCACCCGGTTCCCCGGGCGGACTTCCTGGCGGCGGTGTTTAATGAAATGGATAAACTTTACGCACTTTTACAGACCGGTCCGGACGCGGTCTTTAACGACTGGCGCGCCAGCCTGGTCACGCTAGGCAAACAGGTAAAAGTAGGTTCCGGCGATGAAACTTTCAACGCCATGGCCCTGGATGTTAACCGCGACGGATCACTGGTAATACGGCGGGAAGACGGCTCTATGTCCGTCGTAGTGGCCGGTGATGTCAGTATTAGATAGTTGAACAAATAAAAAGAGGGGCCCGGCCTTCCGGCCTGCCCCTCTCATTATGTGATTAATAAATCGATTATTCTTTCTTCGGGACTTCAACAACCGGTTTCGGCGTATCATCCCGGCCCCATTTATCAAAGGCGCGCAGGATTTCCATCGGGATCGGGAATATTATCGTGCTGTTCTTTTCGCTGGCGATTTCCGTCAGAGTTGACAGGAAACGCAGCTGAATGGCCGTGGGCTCCCGGCCGATAACCTGGGCAGCCTGGGTTAGTTTCTCTGAAGCTTGAAGTTCGCCTTCCGCGTTGATAATCTTGGCGCGGCGCAGACGTTCCGCTTCAGCTTGGGCTGCCATTGACCGTCTCATGGTCTCGGGCAGTTCGACGTCCTTGATTTCCACCGTGCTAACCTTGATGCCCCAGGGATCGGTGTGTTCGTCAATGATCTTCTGGATAGTCTGGTTCAGCTTCTCGCGGGATGCCAGCAGTTCATCCAGTTCTGACTGTCCCAGCACGTTTCGCAGTGTCGTCTGTGAAATCTGCGAAGTGGCGCGTACATAATCATAAACTTTGACCACGGAAGCGTTGGGGTCAACCACCCTGAAATAGACGACCGCGTTAACCCGGACAGTGACGTTATCTTTGGTGATAACATCCTGCGGCGGCACGTCCAGCGTGACTACGCGCAGGTCAACTTTCACCATGCGGTCCACGAAAGGGATGATGACAAACAGACCGGGGCCCTTGGCTCCGATCAACCGCCCCAGGCGGAAAATGACGCCGCGCTCGTACTCGGAGACAATCTTGATCGTCATTGGCAAGAGAATAATAAGGACAAAGATGATGATGCCCAGCACAACGAGGAAGCCCATAGTTTTCTCCTTCTAAGAAATATTTTCCCGAATATCGGTGTTTTCTATTTTTTAACCACGAAAAGCTTCAAGCCGTCTACGCGGCTGACCTTAACTTCTTCACCGGCTTTTATCTGTCCCGACTCCGAGACTGCCGTCCAGAGTTCACCTTCCAGGAAAACCAGACCCTCGGGATTCAAATCAGTGCGCACTTCGGCCGCATGCCCCACGATATCCTCATAACCCGTAGCTACCCGGCGTTTGTGCGCCTTCCAGATAAGCTGCACGATGAATATCCCAATCGCCGCCAATGCCAGAAAGATTAACACTACGGCCCAGGGGTTAATTTGCAGATATATCACCCACGGCATTCCCGGGTTGGTCCAAATCAGAATACCCAGTATCGCGGAAATAAGCCCGGCTGTAAACCAGACACCGAACCCAGGCGTCGTCGCCTCGATGATAAAAAATATGACTGCGAAAAATATTAGAAGAATTGCCAGCCAGTTGTCCAAACCTATACCTCCTTGGAGTGGGGCATAGTGAAACTCCAACTATTATAGCAGTAAAAATCGGCCGCAGTTTAATCAGTTGGAGTTAAACTTTCGTCGCCTTTGCCTTGCAGTACTGGTAAAGGGCATCATATACCGGAAACTGCATTTCCAGATTTTTGAGATCATTATCCGGATAAGTCAAACCAAAACCTTTGGCTATCGCCGCCAATCCGGCTGCCTCCGGCGCAGTATCCCGGTCAGCCGCTACATCCGCCGCATGCACAATCTTGGCCAGTCCCACCACTCCCGGATCGGTGACGTTGTACTTCAGCATGATGCTCTCAAAACTGCACCGCCCCTCATGGTGGTCTAATTCCGCCTGTCCGTTAGCGTCATAGGGGATGGCATTTTGCGCTTTAGCCGCGCTCATCACCTGATCTTTAGGCACAAAGAGCAACTCGGCTCCGGGATCGACAAAACGCTTGATAAGCCAAGGGCACGCCACGCGGTCGACATGGACATGTTCACGGGTGACCCATTTCATAGTTACACCTCTCACATGATCTCCACTAAATGTAAATCAGAAAGGAGAACAAGTCAAAAGGGTTTTTACTGATCTTTGAGGGACTAATGGGCAAAAGAAAGCGGCAGCGCCGGCCAATTACGACCCAACGCTGCCGCCTTTCTAAACTATTTGTCCATTACGAGGGTTTTAACTGAAGCCTTGATTTCATCAAGGACAATGGGATCCTCGATGGTCGCGGGTACGGTGTAAGGCTTGTTGTCTGAAATCTTGCGCATGACTGAGCGCAGGATTTTGCCCGAGCGCGTCTTCGGCAGTCTGGCGACTACAATAGCCTGTTTGAACACGGCCACTGCGCCGATGTTATCGCGGACCATCTGTACCAGTTCTTTCATGATCTGGTCGTTGGTCTTGTCGACATTATTCTTCAGTACAACGAAGCCGAGGGGAAGCTGTCCCTTGAAGGAATCAGCTACGCCGATAACGGCGCATTCCGCGACAGAGGGGTGCTTGGCGATGACTTCTTCCATGGAGCCGGTAGAAAGTCTGTGACCGGCAACCTTGATGACATCATCGGCGCGGCCCATGGCGTAAACGTAGCCGTCTTCGTCCAGCTTGCCCACATCGCCGGTGTAATAGTAACCGGGGAAGGTCTCAAGGTAGGACTCGACATACTTGGCATCGTTGCCCCAGAGGGTGAGCAGGGATCCGGGGGGCAGGGGCAGCTTGATGGCGATAACGCCGTCCTGTCCGTTCGGTACGTGGCTGCCGTCTTCTTCGTTGACGATTTCCAGCGCATAGCCGGGAACGGGTTTCGTGGGTGAGCCGGGTTTGAAGGGCAGGGGCTCGAGGCCCATGCAGTTCGCGGCAATGGCCCAACCGGTCTCAGTCTGCCACCAGTGATCGATCACCGGTATCTTCAGCAGGTTCTTGACCCATTCGTAGGTATCGGTATCAAGGCGTTCGCCGGCCAGGAAGAGGTACTTGAGGCCGGAGATATTGTATTTCTTCAGCATTTCGCCGTTCTGGTCTTCGCGCTTGATGGCGCGGATAGCGGTGGGGGCAGTGAAGAAAGCCTTTACGTTGTGCTGGGAAATGACTCTCCAGAAAGCGCCGGCATCGGGTGTGCCGATGGGTTTGCCTTCGTAGATGATCGTGGTGCAGCCGTACAGGAGCGGCGCGTAGATGATGTAGGAATGCCCCACAACCCAGCCGACGTCCGAAGCGGCCCAGAAAGTGTCGCCCGGCTGTACGCCGTAGATGTTCTTCATGGTCCATTTCAGGGCAACGGCATGGCCGCCGTTATCGCGCAGCACGCCTTTCGGGGTGCCGGTGGTACCTGAGGTGTAAAGAATGTAAAGGGGATCGGTGGATTTCATCCAGACGCAATCAGCGGGTTTAGCCTTCTTAACTTCTTCGTCCCAGTCCAGATCGAAACCGGGGGTCAGAACAGCCTTGCCCTGGGGGCGCTGGTAGATGATGCATTTTTCAGGCTTGTGCTGCGCCAGAGCGAGAGCTTTCTCGATCATGGGCTTGTATTCGATGATCTTTTTGCCTTCGACGCCGCAGGAAGCGGTGACGATCACTTTGGGCTTGGCATCATCGATTCTCAGCGAAAGCTCGTAAGGAGCGAATCCGCCGAAAACTACGGAATGAATCGCGCCGATTCTGGCACAGGCCAGCATGGCGACTGC
>JANYKH010000016.1 GCA_025358235.1 Chloroflexota bacterium | reverse complement strand
TAATACCTTCGATTATTAATTTCGGTGCGGCTGAATTCAGGCGCACCGCCTTGATAACGGGTTTTGTAATTTCCGCGCAGTAGGTCATCGGCTCATCGCCGCTAAGCTGGATGATATCCAATCCGCATTTTTCCGCAATATTATTTACTTCACCGGAAGGCGTGTTCACGAAGACGCCGACAGTCCGTGATTTACTGCCGCATGATTTCAGCGCCTGAACGATGTTGTTCGCCTGTTCCGTAGTAACCTGGCGGCGACCGGGGGCGAAAACCAGCCCGATATAGTCCGCGCCGTATTCCGACGCGCCAAGGGCGTGTTCGATTGTTTTAATGCCGCAGATTTTAACGTGCAACGAATCCAAGCTCCTTAATCTTTGTGGAAATGTCTCCGGCTGTAACCAGCGTTTCGCCGATGAGAGCGGCATTGACGCCAAGTTCATTGAGATTACGAATGTCTTGTGCCGTTTTTAATCCGCTTTCGGCAACGACAATAACATGCGGTGGAATGAGAACACGCAGGGCAGGTACCGTGGCGGTGTCCACCGTAAGATTCTTCAAGTTGCGGTTGTTGATGCCGATGATTTGCGCTCCGCAATTAAGGGCGGTCTCAATTTCACTCTCGTTATGCACTTCCACCAGGGAATCCAATCCGCAGTCTTTAGAGGTGCTCAGCAATTCTTTAAGTTCATTTATTTCAAGGATTGCCGTGATGAGCAATATTGCGTCCGCACCGCCCGCCGCCGCCTCAAAAACCTGGTAGGGATCGAAAATAAAGTCCTTGCGCAGCAGGGGCAAGCTCACTGCCTTCCTTATTCCAGCCAGGTATTCCAGTTTGCCCTGAAAATACTGACTTTCCGTGAGCACGGATATGGCAGCGGCCCCTCCCAGTTCGTAAGCTTCAGCCAGGGTAACAGGGTTAAAATCAGCTCTTAATAGCCCGCGCGATGGCGAGGCTTTTTTAACTTCCGCTATTAGCCGGATATTTTTGCCGGTGATGGCGGATTTGAAGTCACGCGGCTTTCTCGCTCTCATTTTCTCTTTGAGCGCGGACAAAGGTATTTCCCGTTTAGCCGTCTCAACCTCTATTTGTTTAGAGGCGACGATTTTGTCTAAAACCGAACCGGTGACGATCATGCTGCCAGGCTCCGGCTGAGTTCCACTAATCCGGTCAATTTGGCTTTGGCCCGGCCGCTATCGATGGCTTCTTCAGCGAGGTGCGCGCCTTCTTCCAGGCTAGCCGCGGCATCCCCCGCTACCAGCGCCGCCGCCGTATTCATAGCCACTACATCTCTTAAAGACCCTTTTTCTCCATCCAGAACCCGGCGCAGAATGCGGGCATTATCGTCAGGCGTGCCGCCCCTGACTTCAGAATCGGCTGTTTCCTTAAAGCCAAAACTGCCCGCGTTGACTTCATAAGGCGCGCTAATTGAATCGCCGTTAACTTCCCAGACCATCGATTTGCCGTTCATGGAAAGCTCATCCATGCCGGCGAGGCCGTGGACCACGAGGGAATGGCCGGTGCCCAGTTTTTGCAAAACCGCGGCTATCTTTGGTCCAAGCTGCTGGGTGGGGACACCGATCACCTGGTTCTGGGCGCGGGCGGGGTTGGTGAGGGGTCCGAGAATATTGAAAACCGTCCTGATGCCGATCTCGCGACGGGTGGGCCCTGCAAACTTCATGGCCGGATGAAAAACCGGGGCAAACATGAACCCGATGCCTACTTTATCAAGGCAGCGGCTTACCGATTCCGGCCCTAAATCAATCTTGACTCCAAGGGCTTCCAGCACGTCCGCGCTGCCGCACTGGCTGGACATGGCGCGGTTGCCGTGCTTGGCCACTTTTAAGCCCGCTCCCGCCGCCACAAATGCCGCCGCCGTGGAGATATTAAATGTTGAAGCGCCGTCCCCGCCGGTACCGCAGGTATCGATGAGACGGTCATGGCCGGTGACGTGGAGGGATTTGCTCCGCATGACGGTCGCCAGACCGGCTATTTCGTCCGCATTCTCGCCTTTGAGACGCAGTGCGGTCAAAAATGCGCCCAACTGGGAAGGTGTAGCCTGCCCCGTCATTATCTCTTCCATCACGGTTTCCGCCTGAGAGAAGCTCAGGGATTGCCCGGAAATTAATGTTTCGATAGCTTCCTTAATCATGTTTCCCCCCACCCAAAAAGTTTTTCAGTAAATCCTTGCCGCATTCGGTCAGGACCGATTCCGGATGAAACTGGACCCCTTCCACCGGCATGGTCTTATGCCGGAGTCCCATAATCAGGCCGTTATCTGTCCGGGCGCTTACTTCAAGGCAGTCCGGCAACCCCTCGTTCATCACCGCGAGGGAGTGGTAGCGGATGGCGGGGAAAGGCTGGGGTAGTCCTTTGAAAACGCCCTTGCCGTCATGGCTTATCAGCGAAGATTTGCCGTGTTTTATCTCTCCGGCACGATCCACCTTGCCCCCAAACACCTCCCCGATGCACTGGTGGCCCAGGCAGACGCC
>JANYKH010000302.1 GCA_025358235.1 Chloroflexota bacterium | reverse complement strand
CGTGTCTGAGACATACCATTAAAGTATAAACCAAGGTAAAACAGGCCGACCGGCTTGCCCCTGGTGGCGCCACCAGGACCTGCAATCCCCGTATCCGCCACACAAATGTCCACACCTAAGACGCGGTGCCCTCCCTGTGCCATTTCCTCCGCAACGACGTCACTGACCGCACCATTTCTTTCGATACTCAATGGGTTTACCCCAACGACCTGTATCTTTATATCGTTGCTGTAGGAGATTATTGACCCCTTGTAGTGGGTTGAACTGCCGGGGATGTTGGTAATCATATTGGCAATGAGACCGCCGGTGGCTGATTCAACCGTGCCAAGAGTCAGTACCTTCTGGTGCAGCAGGTCAAGCACCTCTTCGGCAATGGGTGTGGTGTTAGACAATGAAACCCCTCATTAACTCGTAGAGAGTCTCTTCATTAAGTTTATCGGCCGCAGTTAATCTGGCGACCGCGGCGTCCACATGCGAACGCCGAACGGGGTCATTCATATCGTCAAGTTCGTTGTATATACATGCCCGCCGACCTATCTTGAAATTAATTCTTTCATCCGGCGACAAAGCCAAATATCTATCGATAGTTCCAATAAATTTTGCCTTATCTTCAGGCAATTTACCCTCGATTTCCTGGAATAGGTCGGTGACATGGTCACTTACAAGATTGGAATTGCAATTGAGGTTTTCCAGGAAAAGCCTTTCTTCAACGGCGATTTCATCATCAGTTTCTCTGATGAATTCGCCCCGCTCAACCATCCCCCACATTTCGTTGTCTTCGGAAATAGTCAATGTCCGAAGCCGGATATAATCCGGGTCGATGGCGCTCAGGACACGAGCGGATTCAAGGGCATGTTCCCGCCAAAGCGGTTTGCCGCCCAAACCTAAAATGACATATTCAGAAAGAGAAATCCCTGATGCCTTGACTTTTTTACCGCCCTCAATCTGCTCTGCAGCGGTAACGCCTTTATCCATCAACTTAAGAACGGCATCCGAACCGGATTCGAAGCCGATATGTATTCGGGAAAGTCCTGCCTCTTTCAGCTTTATCAGGTCTTCTACGGAACGCTGAGCGGCGGTCTTGGACCGGCCGTAGGAGGTGATACGGGTGAGGGTGGGTAGATTCTGTTTCATGAAAGTAAGAATCTCTACCAGGTCATTTACCGGCACGATCAGGGTATTGGCATCCTGCAAAAATGCGCTTGTGCCGCCGGAATAGACCCACGCCGCAATCAGGCGAGTTGAATCATCAGCAGAAGCGTGGAACATTTTGGCGGCGGCATCCCGTAAGTAGGTACTCTGACCGTCTTTTAAAGCGATTTCCTTAATATGGTCAACGACGGTTTTAATCGCCAATATATCCTGTTTAACATCCTCTACGGGGCGCAACTGAAATTTCTTTCCTCTGAAAGTACGGCAGAATTTACAGCGGTTCCATGGGCAGTTACGGGTCACGCGGATCAGCAGCGAGTGGGCTTCGCTGGGAGGGCGAATTGGTCCAAGTTCGATCGGCATTATTCGGCGAAGAACTCCTTCACAAAATTAAAATTGGATTTTACTTTTTCCGCGCCTTTAACAACGCCCATATGACCCGGTAAAAGAATTTCAATGTCATAGTTGGCAAGATTCCTGATGGAGTCGCCCAGCTGGACGGGGTTTCCTCCGGGGAGGTCATATCTGCCGGTATTCCCCGCAAATACCACGTCACCGCTGATCAGGCATTTTTCATGGGCAGAATAGAAGCAAATGCTGTCACGGGAATGTCCCGGGCTGGGAATCAATTCCCAATCAAAGCCAAATTCTTTCAGGTCGTTGGTTTTAAAATAGCCGTTTTCCTCAAAAGCTTCAGGGTGCATCGCGAAGAGGTTGGCGGTCTCGTAAAAACTAATGTTAAAAAACTCCTTCTGGAGTGGGTGTATTATGATACTGGCACCCGTCGCCTTCCTGAATCCCTCATTAGCCAGCGTATGATCAATATGCATGTGGGTGTTGCATATGACAGTTGTTTTTTTAGCATCTATCCCATCGCGTTCCATTTTCCGGACCAATTCATTCACCATGTCCGGTGAGCCGGGGTCAATGACAATATTAGTCTGCCCCTTTATGACGTATGAATTGCAATCAAGCATCCCCATTTCGGGGTACATGTACACGTTTTCAGATATTTTCAACGTTTTCGCCCCTGACGCTTTTTATTCATTATATAATATTCGAGAAAGAAACTAAGCGCACAGGAATATTATGCCGGAAATATCTACGAAAATTAGCGTCCATGCTCACCCCGGTGCACGCCGCAATGAGATTACAGGGCTGCGCGAAGGAGTCTGGGAGTTAAAAGTTGCCGCCCCACCCGTGGATGGCAAGGCAAATGTAAAACTGGTGAAATATCTGGCGGAAGTCCTGGATGTGCCTAAAAGTGCGATTATTATTCTATCCGGGGAGTCAGGCCGTAAAAAGGTGATTGAGATTCACGGCCTGACCCCGGAAGAAATTACACGCCGGTTTTTTGGTTCTTCTTAGCTTTGCGGCGGCGGGCGAACCAAACGATACCTATGATTACTAACCAGACAGGGCTAAATACAAGCAGCACTATCCCAACATAGACGAGAGCCTGCCCGAATACTTTTAAAGCATTCCATGCGGCTACGGCTACACTACCAGGATTCCAACCTGACTCAACGGTAAGATAATTCTCCCTTACTTTGCTTTCCACGTTACGTTTGTCGTCCGTTACCTTCAGAGTAACGGTGTAAGAACCACCGGACTGATAGGCATGTGAAGGATTAGCTTCGTTGGCAGTCTGCCCATCCCCAAAGTCCCACTGGTAAGTGTACGGGGTCTTGCCGCCAGAAACCTGGCTGACAAATCTGACACCGTCTCCGGTAGAGGTCTGAACTTTGTCCGCGTTAAAGCTAATAACCAGAACGCCCTGGTCCAACCGGACTTCAATTAGGGAAGTGGCCGAGGTGCGCTCCAGATATTGCATGCGGCCTTTGGTCTGCTCGATTTGGGTCTGGGTGTTGGTTATTTCCCGCTGGATAGCCAGAATATCTTCAACTTTGGTGGCCTGAGCCAGAACTTTATAAAGCTGGTCTGAGGTAGCCTGAAGGCTCTTAAGGCGTCCGGTTAAATCAATATATTCCTGAGTTACATCCTGGCTGGTGGACGTCTCGGAGGTAACTTCGATCGCCATATCATGGATAGCTTTCATTGCATCGTTAAATTTATCAGCAGCAACCCGGATTTGAATGTTGCCAATAAGCCGATCGCCCTGCTTACCACTGCTTGAAGAGACAACGTAGCCGCCGTAAGAAGCAGCCGTTCCTGCTATCTTATCGAGGGTTATAGCTACGTTTTCTACCATCATGCCGATGGAACCATTACGAACCACCATGCGGTCCGTAGGGGCAGGCAGAGCGGAGCCATTTATGGCTCCATAGGCGTCGGTACTAGGCTTGGGAGGTGAGGCGGTGGCGGGCGCCACGGCCGTCATTGTTGCTGTGGTAGGGGCGCGCCCCGGTACCCCCGGCGCCTGGACGCCGGAAGTTCCGGGAGAAGATGACATTTCCGGCCTGGCACTGGAGCAGGCCATCGTTACCAGCGCTAATAGGATCAGGCATATCGGAAAATACCAGCGTTTCATGTGGACAACCTCCTGAAGTGTTGATTCATATTACTACAACGCCCCGCACCCGCGAAAGATAGCCCTTGTCAGCAATTGCGGTTTAATTTAGACTGATTGGCATGACGGATCTTGAGCATAAAATCAGATCGTTAATTCAACGGGATAGGCGCATTACCTTTGCGAAGTTCATGGAAATTGCTCTGTACGAGCCCGGACTGGGATATTATTCTTCCGGCCAGGACAGAATCGGGGCACAGGGGGACTTCTATACCAGCCCGGTGACACATCCGGTATTCGCGGCTTTGATTGCAGTGCAGCTTGAAGAACTGTGGATCAGGTTGGGATCACCGGCAGTTTTCGGGGTGGTGGAGATGGGGGCTAACAAGGGACTTCTCGCAGACGATATCATCAGTTATCTGCCGAATTTAATACCCGATTTTGCGGCCGCCGTACGATATATTACGATTGAACATGATGGGGTAGCGGTCTGCCGGTATCCAAGAAATGAAAAATCGTTCTCGATTAAAAACATGACCGGGTGTGTGATTTCCAATGAACTTGTTGACGCGATGCCGGTAAACCGCGTCAAAGTAGTTGATGGTCAATTACAGGAATTGTATGTCGCCTTCAATAACGAAACTTTCGTTGAAATGCCGGAAAAACCGTCTACACCCGCTCTGGCGGAAAGGCTTGAGAGAGAAAATATCAATCTTTCTAAAGGCTACGTTACCGAAATCAATCTGGGCATAGACGTTTTAATGAGAAAAATAGCGGAAATAATTCGACAAGGTTTTGTTCTGACTATCGACTACGGCTTTTCAGCCTCTGAATTGTACGCTCCATCACGTGATAAAGGGTCGCTGGTAACATATTTCCATCATAATCCCGGGAGCAATCCTTTTATCAATGTCGGGGAACAAGATATCACTGCACATGTGGACTTTACTGCCGTCTCTCAAGCAGGGAATAAATACGGTCTCAACGCCGAAGGTGTAGTCACGCAGGGAAGTTTTTTAAGCAACCTTGGCATCAAGAGTATGCTGGAAAATCTGGCTAGATTGAGGCTTCCCTACGCTGAGTACCTGGCTAACCGGGCTGCGATGCTGGAATTGGTACGTCCGGAAGGCTTTGGCGAATTTCGGGTGCTGGTCCAGAGTACAAACTTTTCCGGCGAATCACTCTCCGGATTACGCGAGCGGTCCGCAGAATTCCATCAGAGAATTGCCAAACTACCCGTCCCTCTTCTTGGCCCCGCTCACCTCCCCCTGGCCCGCGGTAGGCAGCCTTTCGCCAATATATAAACTTCACGAGACCGATCAAAAGTCCAGCTTTAGTTCAAAGAGATATTTCCGGAACCATGTCCCGGTTCTCTTTATATATTCTCGAAATTAAAAATATTCAGGGTTAAACTAACTGCCTACGCTTCTACGCCACTTTACACGCACCTATTTATAATGGTAATTTATATCTAATAAAAATGACCCAAAATAACAACATTCCATCCGATTTATCAGCCGATACGGCTGCCTCTGAAAGTCACCGGGTAACTACGAGCGGGGACATCGAGCTTTCCACTTATCTGGAAATCGCGAAAGGCAAACACGGCGATCAATCTGCGCCGGCGGAAGCGGCTCCTCCCAACGAGCGAGAGACCATTATCATCCTTGATTTTGGTTCTCAATACAACATGCTTATCGCGCGGCGCATCCGCGAAGCCCAGGTTTATTGCGAGCTTGTTCCCTTTGATACACCATGGGAGAAAATCGCTCATCTGAACCCTAAAGGCTTTATTCTTTCAGGCGGGCCTTCCAGCGTTTATGATGATGGCGCGCCCCTGGCACCGGCTTATATTTACGAAAAAAAACTGCCCATTCTGGGTATCTGCTACGGCATGCAGGTAGTCGCCAAACAACTCGGCGGCATGGTAGCCCACGGGACGAAATGCGAATACGGACATTCCGTACTGCACCGTAGTGACACTGATTCCCCTCTTTTTGCGGATGTACCCGCTTCCACCACTGTCTGGATGAGCCACGGAGACCGCATAGAGCAGATGCCGGCCGGTTTTAGTTCGCTGGCCTACACTGAGAACTCACCTGTCGCGGTCATGGGGAACGGGCAGGGAATATTCGGACTGCAATTCCACCCTGAGGTAGCGCACACTGCCGAAGGCAAGACTATTCTGCGTAACTTCGCGTATAAGGTCTGCGGCTGCAAGGGCAACTGGACCATCGGCAACTTCGTCAATGAAAGTATCGCCCGGATTCAGCAACAGGTCGGCGACGGCAAGGTTATCATGGCCCTCTCAGGCGGTGTTGATTCCGCGGTGGCTGCTGTCCTGATTCACCGTGCCATCAAAGACAAACTCATTTGTATTTTTGTTAATAACGGTCTTCTGCGCCGTGAAGAAGTGGAACGGACCGATAGCCAGTTCCGGCTTAACATGGGGATGAACGTCATCATGGTAAACGCCGTGGACCGGTTCCTGAACCGGCTCGCCGGGGTTACCGATCCGGAAAGAAAACGGATGATCATCGGCGAAGAATTCATCCGCGTTTTTGAAGAACAAGCACTGGAAATCGGCAAAGTGGATTTCCTGGCCCAGGGCACTGTTTACCCTGACGTCATCGAAAGTATCAGTTCCGTTACTAAAGCTTCCGCCAAGATAAAGAGCCACCACAACGTAGGCGGCCTCCCGGCCCGCATGAGTTTGAAGCTTATTGAACCTCTTCGTCTTTTATTTAAAGATGAAGTTAGGAAAGTTGGACTGGAAGTAGGTCTGCCGGAAGAAATGGTCTGGCGGCAGCCTTTCCCCGGTCCCGGACTTGCTATCAGGATCATTGGCGACATTACGAAAGAAAAGCTGGAGATCCTGCGCAGCGCCGACTGGATCGTTATGAATGAAATAAAACGCGCAAAACTCTACCGCCAACTCTGGCAGAGTTTTGCCGTTTTGACTGATGTAAAATCCGTGGGTGTCATGGGTGACTTCCGCACCTACGGCTATCTGGTAGCTATTCGGGCCGTCACCAGCGATGATGCCATGACAGCGGATTGGGCCAGATTGCCTTATGACCTGCTGGCGCGAATGTCCAACCGGATCGTAAATGAGGTCCCCGGCGTTAACCGTGTCGTCTATGATATTTCCTCTAAACCCCCGTCGACCATCGAGTGGGAATAAGGAGCAATTCACGGGGGCTTCGGCCCCTTCTTTAATGTCACGGTAAAATAGACGGGCGTAGTTTGCGATCAGGAGAGTTAATCTGAAAATACTGGTGGTGGGCAGCGGAGCACGGGAACACGCGCTGGTCTGGAAACTTAAACAGAGTCCGCGAGTAACCGAAATATTTGTAGCCCCCGGCAACGGTGGTACCGCACTGATTGCTCAAAATCTCGATATCAGTGCATCGGACATTCCGGGCCTGATCAAAGCCGCTTTGGATTTAAAAGTTAATTTTACCGTTGTGGGACCGGAAGGCCCCCTAGCTGCCGGCATCGCCGATAACTTCCTTATCCGGGGAATGCCCGTATTCGGCGCCACCCGCATGGCGGCGGAGATTGAATCCAGTAAAATATTCTCCAAAAGCCTGATGCAAAAATACAAAATTCCCTGCCCCGGCAGCACAGCTTTTACCGATTATGCCGCCGCGGTGTCATTCGTTAAGAAACAGATTCCACCTATCGTGGTTAAAGCGGATGGATTGGCCGCCGGTAAAGGTGTCGTAATCGCTCAATCCGTGGCTGAAGCCATCGCCGCCATTGACGAATTCATGCAGAAGAAAACACTGGGCGAAGCGGGTCAGAACATTATTATCGAGGAATTTCTGGCCGGGCGTGAAATGAGCGCCTTCGCTTTTACAGATGCTCATTTTACCGCTATGGCTACTTACGCCTGCGATTATAAACGTGTTTTTGATAATGATGAGGGGCCGAATACCGGGGGGATGGGGGGCTACAGCCCGCCCTATTTCCTCAATATAACCCTCGCAGATCAGGTGCTGAACACTATAATGCAGCCCACCATAAACGCCCTTCACGACGAGGGACGGCCCTACCGCGGTGTTTTATACGGCGGCCTGATGATTAACAATAACCAGGCAAAAGTGTTAGAATTTAATGCCCGTTTCGGAGACCCGGAAACCCAGGTTATAATGCCCCGGCTCAAAACGGACTTACTGGATATTATGCTTGCCATCGATGAAAGAAAATTGAACGGCCTGAAAATAGAATGGGCTGACGAAGTCTGCATGGGAGTAGTAATGGCCTCCGGCGGATATCCCGGCCATTACGAGACCGGCTATCCTATTACCGGCCTGGACACTCTTGATAAGGACGTAATGGTCTTTCACGCCGGGACTAAAACCGGTTCTAACGGACAAATTCTCACTGCAGGTGGACGCGTGCTGACTGTGGTCGCTACCGGCAAGGATTTGAACGAAGCCCGCAAAAAGGTCTACGCTAACCTGCCGAGGATTAACTTCAAAGATTGCCATTACCGCAAAGATATCGCGTTAATTAAAGAATAAGGAAAAATAATGCCGAAAGTCGCTGTAATAATGGGTTCCAAATCAGATGCCGAACTGGTTCAGCCGTGCATCGATACGTTGGGTCAAATGGGCATTACCTGTGAAGTAAAAGTTATTTCTGCCCACCGCACCCCGGATAAAGCCCGCGAGTTCGGGACGGGCGCCCGTGAACAGGGCTTTGAATTGATTATTGCCTGCGCCGGCGGGGCTGCTCACTTGCCCGGAGTGATGGCTAGTTGGACGACATTGCCGGTGATCGGCGTGCCGCTGCCCAGCACTGATCTTAAAGGCGTGGACGCGTTGTATTCCATCGTTCAAATGCCAGCCGGGATTCCGGTGGCTTGCGTGGCGGTGGGCGCCGCGGGCGTCAAGAATGCCGCTTTCCTGGCGGCAGAAATCCTGGGCCTCAAATATGAAAATGTACGGCAAGCGTATGATAAATATCGTAGCGAACTACAAGGGAGACCGTAAATGATAGAAAGATACTCCCGTCCGCAAATGAAGCGGGTTTGGTCTGACGAAAATAAATTTAACAAGTGGCTTGAAGTTGAAATCGCCGTTTGCGATGCCTGGTCTGAACTGGGCGTAGTGCCGCGTGAATCTATCCCCAAGATCAAGATGGCGCGCTGCAACTTTAAACGCATGGAAGAAATTCTGAAAGAAACCCATCATGACATGACCGCTTTCGTCTCGACGATCTCCGAGGGTCTGGGTGATGAAGCCCGTTATATACATCTTGGTCTTACATCCTCCGATGTCATGGATACGGCGCTCAGCCTGCAGTTGGTTGAAGCCACCGAAATCATTACCGATGATATTAAATTGCTGATCAGCGTGCTCGCCCAAAAAGCGATGGAACACAAATATACGGCCATGGTCGGCCGAACCCACGGCATTCACGCCGAACCCATCACTTTTGGCTTGAAACTGGCAATATGGGTGAGGAAATGCGCCGTAATTTGCAGCGTATCTCCGAAGCCAAGAGAATAATTGCCGTAGGCAAGATTTCCGGCGCGGTCGGCACTTATGCCACCGTTCCGCCTGAAATCGAACAGAAAGCTTGCCGCCGCCTTAAACTGGCTCCCGACCCCATCTCCTCCCAGATTATTCAGCGGGACAGGCATGCCCAGTTCGTCACAACGCTGGCTATTGTCGCTGCTTCATTGGAAAAATTTGCCACCGAAATCAGAGCTTTGCAGAAGACCGAAGTCCGTGAGGCTGAAGAACCATTTAGCGCCGGACAAACCGGATCTTCGGCTATGCCCCACAAGCGCAACCCCGAACTTTGCGAGCGGGTCTGCGGCCTGGCCCGCCTCATCCGCGGTTTCGCCATGACTTCCCTGGAGAACGTGGCACTCTGGCACGAACGGGATATCAGCCATTCTTCCAACGAGCGAATCACCCTGCCGGACGCCTGTCTGTCACTGGATTACATTTTGAATCTTTTTATTTCCGTAATGTCCGGTCTGAAAGTGAACCAGGACCGCATGCGCAAGAACATGGATGCCACCAAGGGTTTGATCTATTCCCAGCGCATTATGCTGGCCATTATCGCCAAGGGGTTGAGCCGAGGCAAAGCCTACGAAATTGTACAGCGCAACGCCATGAAAGCATGGAAGCAGAATAAGGCATTCATGACGCTTCTCAAGGCCGATGCGGAATTGTGCGCGGTGCTCCCGGAAGCCGAACTGGAAGCCCTATTCGATTATAACTACTACCTTCGCTATGTCGATGATATCTTCGAAAGACTGGGTTTAACGCGGTCGCAGTGGAAGAACGTTATTGCGGAAGTTTCCCCCCAGGAACTCGCGCCCCATTCGATCTAAATTAAAATATAAATGTCAGGATTGAACCGAATATATGAACCAACCGGATACAAACACTGTAATTGATACCAACCTGCCGCTCCCCGTATTTGCGAAAGGCAAGGTCCGGGACATCTATGACCTCGGCAACCAACTGCTGGTAATTGCAACTGACCGCATTTCCGCGTTTGACGTCATTCTGCCGAACGGAATTCCCAGCAAGGGCGTGGTCCTGAACGAACTCTCCATCTTCTGGTTCCGGCACACCAAGGACTTGATTCCGAACCACCTTTTGGAAGATGTGGATCATGTCGATTGCCTTGATACATATATCTCAGCCAAAACTCGTTTTGATTATCCGGCTTATCTGGCCGGGCGATCGATGATCGTTAAAAAAGTTAAACGCTTGCCGGTAGAATGCGTGGTGCGCGGTTACCTTTCCGGGTCTGCCTGGGATGAATACCGCGCTTCAAGTTCGATTTGCGGCATCAAATTACCGCCGGGCTTGCGCGAAAGCGACGAACTGGCTGAACCGATTTTTACCCCTACAACCAAGGCTGATTCCGGTCATGACATGCCCATCACCATGGACGAAGTAAGAGAACTGGTCGGCAGAGACATCGCCGAGCAGATAAGAACGGCCACCATCAATATCTATAAATTTGCCCGTGATTATGCCCGCAAAAGGGATATTATTATTGCTGATACGAAGATGGAATTCGGTTTGGACGGCAACAAACTGATCCTGATTGATGAACTGCTGACACCGGATTCTTCCCGCTTCTGGCCGGCCGATTCATATAAGCCGGGCCGGGCTCAGCCCAGCTTTGACAAGCAACCGGTGCGTGACTGGCTGGTAGAGAAGGGTTGGGACAAGCAACCCCCCGCCCCCGAACTGCCCCCAAAAGTCATCGCGGAAACCACCGATAGATACATTCAGGCGTATGAACGTCTGACCGATAAAAAG
>JANYKH010000295.1 GCA_025358235.1 Chloroflexota bacterium | reverse complement strand
GATCGTTACTGTCTTCGGCCAGCGCGTGTTGCTGGATATTTTCATGACGTAAGTGCCATCTTCCGGCACTACTTTATCGATTTCATGTCTCGTCGTGCTGACTACGTTGCCGTTCCAGTTCTCTAAAAACCTTGACCGGGGGCCGGCAATGACGAATTCCCAGACGTAATCGCTTTCGCCGGGATGCACTTCTCCACTCAGCTCGACATAACCTGTCACCTTATCGCCTGCCTTTAATTGTGCGCTGAACGAGATGGTATTCTGCACGGCGGAACCCGGCATCATGTCCCGTTTGATCACCTGGTATGTCGGCTTAAAAAACGCGCTCAGGCTTTTGTTGGATTGCATCACGACGGTAGTAGCATTGTCTGTGCCGGAAGCGTCTCCACCCCACCGATCAAAAACATACCCCGCGCTCGGTGACGCGGTGACCGTGACGCTCTGCCCGCAGTCGTAAATGCCCCCCTCGGGACCGGTAGTGCCGCTGTTTTCGGGGCTAACCTTGACTGTCAGGTTGTACTTCACGCGGTTAAAATAGGCGGTGATGTTCTTGTTGCCGTTCATGGTTACGGAGGTGGTGGTGGTATTGCCGCTGATGTCCCCGCCCCACCGGTCAAATACCCAGCAGAAATCAGCCGCTGCCGCCTGCAAATTTAGCTGGCTGCCGGCGTTATACTTGCCGCTGCTTGGATTGACGATGCCGCCGCCCACGGGGCTGACATCGATTTTCAGGTCGTAACTTGAAGGTGCTGCCGTGGGGGAAGGAGAAGTCACCGTAGTTGAAGGCGTCGGTGAAGGAACTGTTGACGTGGTCGTAGCAGGTTTGGTGGTAGTGGTGGTTGTGGTGGGTGTTGGTGTCGGTGACCCTCCGCAAGCCGCCAGCGAAATGACCAGCATGGTAAGTAATAAGATGGCCCCGATGATATGGGTGGCATGCCATGTTCTATTCATAATGTTTCTCCTCGTAGATAGGCATAACTCACAATATTATCTCTATTTTACATGATGTCCCGTCAATACGTGGATAGACTGATCTAACTATGACGTTCGCTCTGGTGGGCGTGGATTATCAATATCCCGTAATATTTTGGGTGAAACGCGGGATTAAAGGCCGGGGGGACAAAAGGAGGTGCGGCTCTGTCAGGCTCGTCAATTAAAATCTTTTTTAGAAGCAGGGGCGACATCTCGCGAGGGGGCGAAGCCCCCTCCGCTAGTAAATTTCCCCCGGCTCCGTTAAATCATCATTGTTTTTGATCCGCAATGAAAACGGAGCGGGGGACAAAGGGGGTGAGGCAAAGTTGATACCCGAAAATACGCCAAAAATGAACGTTTCCGGGATAATTTCGCGGCTTCACTGTACTCTCATTACGCGATCAGGCGCAGGAAAAACAGGTAAACCACCGTATTAATCAGTGTCAGCGGCAGACCGATCTTGAAAAAATCCAGAAAACTTAACGTTTTGCCGAACTTGCTCTCCGCGTTTTGAATGATAATTACATTGCTCGCTGCCCCCAGAATTGTCAGGTTGCCTGCAATGGTGGACCCCGCCGCCAGCGCCATTAACTCCACCGTGGATGTACCAGCCTGCGCCAGCATCGGCAGATAAAGCGCCACCAGCGGTACGTTTGAAATAAACTGGCTCAGGACAATGCTGATCGCCATCACAAAGCCGGTCGATGCCAGGTCAACATTCGACGCTTTGAGCAATGACTGAAAGAAGCCCGCGTCCCACACGCTCTGCATCAGCACAAACATCGCCGCAAAAAATACCAGCGTATGCCAGTCCACTTTCTTCATCAGCCCCAACCTTTGGGGACTGAAAAGCAGCAGCGGCAGCATGGCTGCCAGCGCGATATAAGTCAATCTGAATTCGATTTGCCACCAGACTAGCGCAATCTTGACTATGATCAGCAGGATTAGCAGAGCCAGTGACATCCGGCAGAGCCTTGCCATTGATTGGTCTTTTATCGGTTGGGCGTTCTGCGGTCCTGTTCCAGCGCGGAAATCAGCCCTGAAAAAATACTGCACCAGAAAAAAGGCGGCTGCCAGGTTAATCATCGTGGGTACGAACAGGTATTTCAAGAAGGTGATAAACGGGGCCGGAACCCCGCCCCCCACCGCAATCAATAAATTTTGCGGGTTGCCGATCGGGCTCATCACGGAACCTGTCGTCACCGCCACAGCCAGTGCAATCAGCACCGCCCTGGCGGGCAGCCCGCGTTCTTTTGCCAGCATCAATACCACCGGCGTGCCGATAATCGCCAGCGTGTCGTTCATCAGGAGGGCGGAAGCCAACCCTGCTCCGAAGATCAGCACGAGCAAAACACTCTCGCCGGATTTTACTTTTGAGAACAGTCTGCACGAGATATGGGCCAAATACCCGCTTTCTTCCAACGCCGCCCCAATCACGAACATGCCGAAGAGGAACAGCATCACATCCACATTTACCGCGAATAGGGCGTTTGCCGGTGAAATCTGCCCGGTAATCAAGACGACCGCCGCGCCCAGCAGCATGATCTGCCAGATTTGAAGGCGGGTGTTGCCCACTTTGCGGACCGCGATCAGGATAAAAACTGCGGCCAGGACAATAATCGGGATCATTATAAAATGGTCATGAGACGGTTATCTATTTCAAAGCCTTCCGGTTATTGTTAGAATTATAGTATGAATTCTCCCGGCGCGCATCAGACCGTTAGTCCTCAACTTATCGAGGTCAACGCCCGATTGTGGATGAACCGCGTCCGTAAGACTCTTCCTCAAACTAATTTAGACTCGATTCCTGATGCCCAGTGGAAATCCCTGGCGGAAAACGGTTTTGATATGGTGTGGTTGATGGGGGTGTGGCAGCGCAGTCCGGCCGCCCGCCGCCTCGCGATGGAATACGCTCACCGCGGCAATGATTTTAAACAGGCCTTGCCGGGCTGGACTGATGCCGATATCACCGGTTCACCTTATGCGATATTTGAT
Organism: Chloroflexota bacterium; assembly: GCA_025358235.1. Classification (GTDB taxonomy): domain Bacteria; phylum Chloroflexota; class Dehalococcoidia; order Dehalococcoidales; family RBG-16-60-22; genus JACPQH01. The sequence continues at coordinate 3,137 of JANYKH010000295.1, read as the reverse complement.
TACGTGCCTGATTCGTCCCTGGGCAGCCCTGATCTGGCGGCGGTAAAAGCCGCGGTTAACCGCGCCGGGATGCGGCTAATCCTTGACTTCGTTCCCAACCACGTCGCCGTTGATAACCCCTGGGTTGTTAGCAACCCGGACTGGTTTGTCCCCGCCCTCCCCACCGAATTGGCACACCACCCGGAATGGTATTTCTCCAATGCCAACGGCCTTATGCTGGCCCACGGCCGCGACCCCAATTACCCCCCCTGGACGGACACCGCCCAGGTGAACTTCTACTCGCCCGGTCTGCGTGAGGCCTTCGCCGCAGAATTGTTAAAAATGACGGAACTCGCGGACGGTGTCCGCTGTGACATGGCAATGCTTGGCATCAACGAGATTTTTGACGGGGTCTGGGGAAAACATATTAAAAACACCCGCCCCGCCCCGGAGTTCTGGCCGGAAATCATCAGCCGGGTAAAGCTGAAAAGGCCGGATTTCGTCTTTATTGCCGAGGCCTATTGGGGCTTTGAGCAAAAATTGATCGATTTTGGTTTTGACTTCGCTTATGATATGGACTCTTATAAATTGCTGCGCTATTCCGACGCCGGGAAGATAAAAGCCCGGCTGGTTGAATCGGCTCATGTGCTGCCCCACCTCGCCCACTTTATAGAAAATCATGACGAACAGCGTGCGCTGACCGCTTTCGGCCGCGAACGGTCAAAGGCCGCGGCGGTGATTATCAGCACCCTGCCCGGCCTCCGTTTTTTCCATGACGGCCAGCTTGATGGCAAACAGGTAAAAATGCCGGTGCAGCTGGTTCGTGAGCCGGATGAAGCCGCGGATCCTGAAATCCGCACTTTTTATGAGCGCCTGCTAAAGATTAATTCAGCGCCAGTATTTCGGTCCGGTCGCTGGCAGATGGAACGCGTTTCTCCGGCGTCAAAAGGCGATAACAGCTTTGAAAACCTGCTGGCATGGTCCTGGATAGATGACGGGGACCCCGGTCTGGTGGTGGTTAATTACTCCGGCAGTCCGGCCCGGGGGTGGTTAACGAGTCCCCCCCAACCTTGCGCCGAAGGCCGGGTCTTGTATCAGGATGAACTTAATGACCGGAGTTATATACGAGAACGTTCGGAACTAAATGATCGGGGACTGTATGTGGCGCTTGAAGCCTGGGGGGCGCATGTTTTCCGGATTTCGGCTTAGATAACCAGGCAGGTCACTGTGCGGGTGATACCGGGTATATGATGGATCTTGCCGGTAACCGTGTCTCCGATGTCGTTCAGGGATTCGCCGGAAATAATAGCGATAATGTCATAAGGCCCCGTGACTGTGTCCACTTCTATCAGGCCGCGTACCGTTCTCAGGGCAGCCACCACATCCCGGCTCTTTTCGATGGAGGTTTCGATCAACACAAAAGCTTTTGCGGTCATATGTCCTCCTTTTCCGGTAATATTGTGATTTCGGCGCCGTTTCGGCAAGCAGTAGTATATAGATTGTATGCACCACTGTCAACAAATGTTCACCCTGACTTTAGTCTGCCCATTGGTCTTGACTGCGTCACTTTTGGACCTTTGCGCTCAACCCGTTTCACATTTGCCAATTTGCGCGTAAAATAAAAGAGCGATTATTGCCGGATTCAAGGGAGTAAAGAAATTACATCATGAAATACCTGTTGAGAGACTGTGCTTCCCTGGAGCAGGCTGTTAAAAGCGCCGGGCATATCCTTTTTTGCTCTGACTTTGACGGCACGCTTACCCCACTCTACCGCCGCCCCGGTGATGTGGTTTTTTCCGAAAAAACCCGGGACAAACTTGCCGCGCTCAGCCGTCAGCCTGATTATACTGTCGCCGTAGTGAGCGGCCGTGGTATGGATGATTTGCGGTCGGCGGTAAAAATTGAAGGTATTTATTACGCCGCTAACCACGGTTTGGAAATATACGGCCCGGGACTGGATTATAAACACCCCGCCGCCGATCAGGCCCGCCCCTTGATGCAGGGAATACTGGGCCGTCTGCATGCCGCTCTGGACTCGTTTGAAGGCGCCATTATCGAGGATAAAGGGTTTAGTCTCAGCGTTCACTACCGGCTTGTCCTGATAAACCTCCAGGACGAAGTGGTGGATCTGATACGGGAAGCCTGTGCCTCCAGTCTGCACGGCGGTCAGATCCGTTTTATCGGGGGAAAAAAGGTGTGGAATATCTTTCCTGACGTATCCTGGGATAAAGGCCGCGCAGTGGAGTTACTGCATCAACATGTTAACCAGCAGACGGGGCAGGATTCACTTCTGATCTACCTCGGTGACGACGTTACGGATGAGGATGCCCTCCGCATGGCAAAAAAGCGCGGCGGCTGGCCGATATTTGTCGGCGGGCCGGAATCATGCACCCATACAGAGTATTTCTTGCCCGGCTATGCTGAGGTGGCTCAGCTTATTGACCGGCTGGCAGCCCTGCGCTGATCTCGTCCAGCGCTTCTTGAAGATCCGGCGCCAGTTCTGAAACAAACTCCCGGTATTCCCCGGTTGAGGGCAGCTTGATGCCGATTTTGTGCGCGTGCAGGAATTGCCGCTTCAGGTACTTGGATTTCGAACCGTAAACCCCATCACCGACAACAGGATAACCTACCGCCGCAAGATGTACTCGTATCTGGTGCGTGCGCCCCGTTTTGGGGGTGACTTCCAGCAGGGTATATTTGTCGAGGTATTTCAGCACGCGGTATTCCGTCCGCGCTTCACGGCCGTTATGGGTCACTGCCATGCGCTGCCGGTTAATCGGGTCGCGGCCTATGGCTGCCTCGATCGTCCCTTTATCAGGCTTCAAGTTGCCTTCGACCAGTGTGATGTAGACTTTCTTCACCGTGCGTTCTTTGAACTGTTCCACAAGGTTCATCTGGGCCGCTTTGGTCTTCGCTACCAGGATTACGCCGGATGTGTCCTTGTCGAGCCGGTGTACTATCCCCGGGCGCATTGAATCGTCCACCAGCCCCAGTTCCGGAATGTGTGCCATCAGAACGTTGATAAGGGTTGTGCCGGTCTGCCCCGGCGAAGGGTGGACGGACATGCCGAAGGGTTTATCCACGGTCCGGGATGAAACTTAAAACCGGGGATTCGGTTGAACTAAATTTGCCCCCGCCTCCCCCCTCTCCAATCGCGC
>JANYKH010000328.1 GCA_025358235.1 Chloroflexota bacterium | reverse complement strand
TCTTTTTTATTATTATCATTGATTGGACAAGATAAGTTTGAATTCTGTCTTTCGGTTCCGTTAATCCTTGAATATGAAGAGCTATTACTGGCGTTCAAAGAGTCCATTGGCCTTGAGGAAGAAGAACTGCAAGATATTTTGAACTATCTTTGTTTGGTTGGAATCTCCACCAAAGTGTATTTTCTCTGGCGGCCATTTTTAAAAGATAGCAGTGATGATATGATTCTGGAACTCGCCGTAGCAGGCGGTTGTGATTCAATCGTTACATATAATATGAAAGATTTCAAAAACGTTGAGAAAAAGTTTGGCATAAAAGTAATTACACCAAAACAGTTTTTACTTGAGATCGGAGAAATAAAATGACAACAATCAGTCTACGTTTACCCGCTAATTATCATAAGCGGCTTAGTGTACTGTCTTCAGCGGAAGGAATTTCCATTAATCAACTTATCACTCTAGCTGTCGGTGAAAAACTTTCTGCTATTGATACCGAGGGATATATTCAAGACCGGGCAAAACTGGCAAGCCGAAGCAAATTTGATTCAGTTTTGAGTAAAGTGCAAGACAATAAACCCGAAGACCAGGATGTTTTATAGGCTTTGTTTTTGCAAGTAATCCTTATAGTAACGGCGAGGGATCAATAAACCCTCGCCGTTTGCCTACATGGTAACAATATATTATTTCTTCAGCGCTGCCAGCACCTTGGCGGGCAGGGCGGGCAGTTCGCGCACGCGGGCGCCGCTGGCCCAGTAGACCGCGTTGAGGATGGCGGCATGCGGGGCGGTATTGGGCAGTTCACCCACGCCGGAGGAGCCGAAGGGTCCGCTCTTGCGGGGATTGTCGTAGTAGATGATCTCAATGTCATCCGGCACATCCTTGGCAAAGGGGATGCCGCATTTAACCATGTTGGTGTGTTTGTGAATATCTTCAAAATCTTCACTCAGCGCGAAGCCGATGCCCTGGGTCAGACCGCCGTAGATCTGTCCGTCGACCACCAGCTTGTTGTTGATCTTGCCCACGTCGGCGACCATGGTCATCTTATCCACTTTGACCTTGCCAGTCTTGGTATCTACGCTGACCTCGGCCATGAAGACGCCGTACATGTAGTTGTCAATGGGGGCTCCCTGGCCGGTATCCGGGTCGCCGATGGCGGCTGCGGAAGTGTAGCGTCCAGAGTAGCGGGTGGGCAGGTCTTTAGCCACGACTTCTTCGTAGCTCATGTATTTGCCGCAGGATTGGATGGTTGCTTGAAGCAGATTCTCGCAAGCGGTCTTGATGGCGTTGCCAATGATCACCTGGCTGCGGCTGCCGCCGGCGGGTCCGCCGTCAGGAGCTTTCGCCGTGTCATTGAGCATGAGTTTAATCTGATCGGGGCGGATGCCCATGGGACGCAGCGCTTCGTGGGCGCAGCCCAACGCGCCGGCATCCGCGCCCTGGCCGTGATCGCTCCAGGTGGTTGAAACCAGCACGCCGCCGTCCGCCAGAAGTTCAACCCAGGCTTCAGCGGTATCGGGGCCGTCACCTCCGGCACCGTAAATGCCAACGCTGACGCCGACACCTTTTTTCAGTTCGGGGGTCGAGGCTTTGGCAGCTTTTTCTTTGGCGTCTTTATATTTTGGACGCAGGATGTCTATCATAGCTTCGAGACTGAAGGTCTCGGGAGTTTGACCGGTGGGGGTGGTGGCGCCGGGGCGGTAGATGTTTTTGTAGCGCAATTCCAACGGGTCCATGCCGAGTTTCTCAGCGAGTTCGTCCATCAGGGATTCGGATGGGAATTCACTTTCGGGTGCGCCGTATCCGCGATAGGGGGCGCCCCAGGCGTGGTTGGTACAGACGGTTCTGCCGGTACCGCGAATGCTGCGGATGTCATACCCGGCGCCGATGAACTGGGCGCCCTTATGGGTGAGCAGATCGCCAAACTCGGAATAAGCCCCGTGATCCACAATCCAGTCGGTTTCCATGGCGAGCAGCTTGCCGGCGGCGTCCGCTCCGAACTTCACCTTGGTGAAGAAAGGAGAGCGTTTGCCGGTGTAAGTGACGAACTGCTGGTAATCGTATTCCAGGTAAACGGGTTTTTCAGTGGCCATGCAGGCCACACCCAGGATGGCTTCAATCGTCGGGCAGAACTTGTAGCCAAAGGTGCCGCCGGCAGTATTTTGCACCATGCGCAGTTTGGCCGGGTCAATGCCCAGACCGTCCGCGATCATCATGGCGTGCAGATAGAGTGCGATGCTTTTGGAGTGAATGGTGAGGCGGCCTTCGTCGTCATAATAAGCGCAGCCCATATCCGGTTCGATGGTCAGGTGGGGCTGACGCTGGGTGTAATAACTGTGTTCAATCACATGCGCCGCGGATTCCATCAAGGGCTTGGACTCAGGCCCCTTAACCACACCCTGGGTAAAGTAGATATTGGGGGTGCCGGGGTGGATTTCGATGGCGTCCTCGGCCATGGCAGCCGGAGCGCTCATATAAGCGGGGAGTTCTTCAAGCGTCACTTTTACTTTTTCAACGGCAGCCAGGGCCTGCGCTTTGGTATCCGCGCAAACCACGGCCAGTGCATCACCGTATTGGAAGACCTTGGTATCGCAGAGGATGGGACGATCCCAGCCGTCGCATTTATTGGTGGGGAAGGTCACCAGACCGTTAATGCGGTTGTTGCCTTTCACGTCTTTATGGGTGATGACTTTGAATACACCGGGCATTTTTTCA
>JANYKH010000309.1 GCA_025358235.1 Chloroflexota bacterium | reverse complement strand
AAAAAACTGGGCAAGGAAATCGCTGAAGTCCTTAAGGAAGTCGGTGATGATGTTTTAATCCTTGCCTCTAGCGATATGACCCACTATGAACCGGACCAGTCCGCCCGCCGCAAGGATAAACATGCCATCGACGCGATGCTGGCCCTAAACGAAGATGAACTTTTGGAAAAAGTGGAGGGAATGGGTATATCCATGTGCGGTTACGCCCCTGCCACGGTCACCATCGCCGCCGCCAAAGAATTGGGCGCCAACAGCGCAGAACTGGTCAAATACCAGACCAGCGGGGATACTTCCGGGGACCGCTCGGCGGTGGTTGGTTATGCGGGTATTATCTTTACGAAGAAGGGATAGACTATGACCGGAGCCAAGAAAGAAAAGAAAGCCGCGGGAATGCACCCGATTGCCAGCCTGGCGAAAGAAGCCGTCGAGGCCTACGTCAAAGAGAGGCGTGTCCTTAAGCCCGCTGAACTGACACCTGAAATGCAGGAGCAGGCAGGGGTTTTTGTCTCTATCCATACTCCGGATGGCGGACTGCGCGGCTGCATCGGCACTTTTGAGCCGACTCAGGAAAACGTGGCCAAAGAGATAGTCCAGAATGCGATTTCTTCTTCGACGCGGGACCCGCGTTTTTACCCTGTTACGCCGGAAGAACTGCCGGATTTGAACTACAGCGTCGATGTGCTCACTTCGCCGGAACCGGTGAAAGACAAGAGCCAGCTTGACGCCAAAAAATACGGTGTGATCGTGGAAGCTGGGTGGCGGCGGGGACTGCTCTTGCCCGATCTTGAGGGTGTGGACACGCCGGAACAGCAGATTGATGTCTGCCGTCAAAAGGGCCAGATAGGCCGCACCGAAAACGTTAATCTATATCGATTTGAAGTAAAGAGGTATAAATAGCATGGCATACGCAGGGGGTGGGGCAGCTGCTGCCGCGGCCGCCGCAATCGCCCAGGCTGTCAAGGCTTCCGGTGCTATCGTCAAAGTGGAACCGGATGGCTTTCTTAAAATTCTTTATAAAACCCGAGAACCGCTGGTCGTAAAAGCGTCCGGCGGGTTTTTCAAAAAGAACTTTCAATATCTGACCTCGTACAAAGGGCTGATCTTTTTTGCCGTTTCGGGCACTCCCCTCGACCTCCCCAAGGACGCTGAAGTGGTGGAGTCTAAACAGATATGGATCCCGGGCTAGATTCCGGCGATTCCCAACAGCCGGACATGTTCGAGGCGCGGGCTGAAAAAGAACAGCTTGATCAGGCGCCCCTAGCCACCCGGATGCGCCCCCATTCCCTCAATGATCTGGTAGGGCAGGACCATATCCTGGGGCTGGACCGCGTTCTGCGCAAGGCCATCGAGAGCGACCGCATCCCCTCGATGGTGCTCTGGGGGCCGCCGGGCTCCGGCAAGACCACCCTGGCCTACATCATCGCCGCCAGCACTGGTTCCTTCTTTGCCCCGGTCAGCGGCGTTAACGCTTCGGTGGTGGATCTGCGGAAAATTATTCAACTGGCCAAAGAACGCCGGGTCAAAACGGGACAGAAGACCATCCTGTTCATTGATGAAATCCACCGCTTTAACAAAGCCCAGCAGGATGCCGTGCTGCCCTTTGTGGAAGATGGAACCGTGACTTTTATTGGCGCCACGACCGAAAACCCGTCTTTTGAAGTCATCACCCCCCTCCTCTCCAGGAGCCGGGTGTTTACCCTGAAACCGCTCGCCAAAGAAGACCTGAAAACCATAATTTTGCGTGCCCTGGTGGATAAGGTGAAGGGGTTGGGGGAACTCAAGGTAGAACTCGCGCCGGAGGCGCAGGAACACCTTCTTAATACATCAAACAGCGATGCCCGTTCTGCGCTTAACACGCTTGAACTGGCCGTGGCCAGTACGGCTCCGGATGAAACCGGCAAACGACTCGTCACGCTTGCCACCATGGAAGAAGCCTTCCAGCACCGGGTGGTGCAGTATGACCGGGCGGGCGATCAGCATTACGACATTATTTCGGCGTTTATCAAGTCGATGCGGGGCTCTGACCCTGATGCTGCGGTCTATTATCTGGCGCTAATGATGGAAGCCGGGGAAGACCTGATGTTCATCTGCCGGCGGATGGTGATATTTGCGGCGGAGGACGTGGGCCTGGCCGACCCGCAAGCGTTAGTGGTAGCCATGGCCTCCCAGCAGGCAGTCCATTTTGTCGGCTTGCCGGAAGCCTACCTGCCGCTGGCGGAATGCGCGATTTACCTGGCGTCCGCCCCCAAGAGCAATTCCGCGCTGGAAGCCTACGGAAGAGCTCAAAAAGCGATCAAGGAAGGCCCCAACGCACCGGTGCCGCTGCATTTGCGGAATCCGGTCACGGGGTTGATGAAGAACGTGGGTTATGGCAAAGACTACAAATATCCCCACAGTTATCCGGGACATTTTGTGCCGGAGGAGTATTTGCCGGAGTCGCTGCGGGGCCAGCGATTTTATAAACCCGGTGAATTAGGTTATGAGACGCAGATCAAAGCGAGGATAGAGCGGTGATGGGCGGGGAGGAAGGCAAAGCCGGGAGAGAAGAAACAGGAAGGCTAGAAGTCATCGCCCTAGCGCGGCAAAGAGGAAATTACAGGCTAATGTCCCGCTGTAATACCCGGCATTTTTCAGACCGGATAATGGCCATTATATCGGCCACCGCTTCATCAACCTTATTGTGGCGGCTGATCACCAGGTAGTCGAAGAGGGGTAGTTCTTTCAATTCTGCCTCGGCGGTCCTTTCACGTATTGCCAGCGATTCGGCGGACTCCGTATGCCGCTGTTCAAGTCGCGTGAAGAGTTCTGCCAGAGATGGCGGCGAAAGGAAGATGAAGAGGGCCTGGGGCACCATCTTTTTGATCGTGGCGGCGCCCTGCACATCCACCTTGACGATGACGTCCTTACCGGCGGACAGTGAACTGCGGACATCCCTCTTGGGGACGCCGTAAAAATTCTCGTAGACGCGGGCCCATTCCAGCAGTTCGTTGCGCTGGATCAGGTCCTGAAATTCCTCTTTGGAGACAAAGCAGTAATCAACCTTGTCTGTCTCGGTGGCGCGTTTGGGACGGGTGGTGGAAGTGGTAATGAAAGTAATCGGACACCTGAGTTCCCGCATACGGGCGAGCACGGCATCTTTACCGGCCCCGGACGGACCGGAAAGGACGATTAACAAAGGTTTGGCGGAGCTGTCCAAAGGGTTATTCTGGGTCATTGGTTTCGGCGGCGTCTATCTTAACAGCGGTGCCGCTTTTGTTCTGGAGTCTGCCCATGATGGTTTCCGGCGCCAGGGCGGCCAGGATAATGTGGCCGCTATCGAGGAAAATGACGGCCTTGGTGCGGCGGCCGCTGGTCATATCAATGAGGACGCCCTTGCTGCGCCCTTCCTGGATGATCCGTTTGGTGGGGGCGGAAGTGGGGGCGGCCATGGCGATGACCCGGTTCATGGTCAGAATATTTCCAAATCCGACATGGACAAGTTCGGTTGGCATGAATCACCTCGATGGGGGAAGAAGAAGCGCCTATTGGCAGGCTAACAATAAAGTATCATTCACATTGGGGCTTGTCAAGACAAAAACGAGGATTAAGAGGGTGGTTTTGGTCAGGGGTGGGGTTGCAAAATCGGTGTAAGTAAGATGATAATTGCACAGGGATATTTTGGGTTATGAAGCGTGGATTGAGCCTGTGAACATTGGGAGTTGACAGGGGGAATTGACCACGCTATAATACATACATATTCGACACTTCCTTTAACAACTGAGAAATAAAAGCCTCTTGGTGGCTTAAGCGAGCCGGTACCACCCGTTCCCATCCCGAACACGGTAGTGAAACGACTCAGCGCAGACGATACTGAGGGAGCAATTCCTTGTGGAAAATATGTCGTTGCCAAGGGGCTTAATTTCTTTCTCACCCGCAATCATCATTTACACTCAAATTTCCTCTATCTGAATCTCTTCTTTTTTTGCTTTTACTCGCTCAATAACCTATAATAAAAATAGAAACCGCTTCATTCGAGTCTATTTTTTCCACAGGGAGAGCACATGGCTAGCAGATTTGAGAAATTTTCAGAGCGAGCGCGACGAGTCCTCACCATCGCACAGGAAGAAGCGCGCAACCTCAACCACAGTTACATCGGAACTGAGCATATACTGCTCGGTCTGGTGCGCGAAGAAGAAGGGGTTGCCGCGAAAGTACTCGTTAATCTGGGCGCGGGCCTGACCAAGGTCCGTTCCGCCGTTGAATTCATTATTGGCCGCGGCGAGAAGCCCGGCACCGGTGAGACCGGTCTGACCCCCCGTGCCAAAAAAGTCATTGAACTTGCCATCGACGAGGCCCGCCACATGGGCCACAACTATATCGGTACAGAACACCTGTTACTTGGCCTGCTTCGCGAAGGCGAGGGCGTGGCCGCGAGCGTTCTGGACAGCTTCGGCATTACCATGGAGAAAGCCCGCGCTGAGGTTACTCATGTCCTGAGCCAGAGCGCCACCAAAACCAAAACTACCCGTACCACCAGCCGCACCCCCACTCTGGATCAGCTGGGTATCGATCTTACTGCACTGGCTCGCGCCGGTAAACTTGACCCCGTCATCGGGCGGCACAAAGAAATTGAGCGCGTAATACAGATTCTGAGCCGCCGCACCAAGAACAACCCCGCTCTCATCGGTGAACCTGGCGTTGGTAAAACCGCTATTGTTGAAGGACTGGCCCACGCTATCATCAGCGGGGATGTGCCTGAGACACTTGAGGAAAAACGTCTGATTACCCTCGATATGGGCGCGCTGGTAGCCGGTACCAAGTACCGCGGCGAGTTCGAAGAGAGATTAAAGAAGATTATTGACGAATTGAAGAATGCGGGCAATTGCATCCTCTTCATCGATGAGTTTCATACCATGGTGGGCGCCGGCGCCGCTGAAGGCGCGGTAGACGCCGCTAATATCCTGAAACCCTCGCTGGCGCGCGGTGAATTACAGTGCATCGGCGCGACTACTCTGGACGATTACCGCAAGTATGTCGAGCGGGACCCCGCCCTGGAGCGCCGCTTCCAGCCTATCATCGTGCAGGAACCTTCCGTGAGCGATACTGAGCAGATTCTGCGCGGTATTAAGCAGCGTTATGAAGAACATCACCGTCTGACCATCACTGACGGAGCATTGATCGCTGCGGCCAGACTGGCCGCCCGGTATATCCCGGACCGCTTCATGCCGGATAAAGCTATCGATCTTATTGACGAGGCGTCATCCCGCGTCAGGATCAAGCATCGCAGTATGCCGGCCGGGCTCAAGGATGAAAAGCTTAAGGCTGACACGATCAAGAAAAACAAGGATGCCGCTCTTCAGAACCGGCAGTATGATACCGCCGCTGAACTCCGCGAGGAGGAACTGGCGAGCGAGGGCAAGATTAAGGCCCTTGAAGATGCCTGGCACTCTGAACAGGAATTGAATAAACCCGAAGTTACGGAAAGAGATATTGCGGAAGTCGTCGGCATGTGGACCGGAGTACCGGTAGTACAGCTGACGGATGATGAGCAAGAGCGTTTGCTTCACATGGAAGATGCGCTGCACAAGCGGATTATCGGCCAGGATGAGGCTATCACGACCATCGCGAAAGCGATCCGCCGCGCCAGAGCCGGTCTAAAAGATCCCCGCCACCCCATCGGCAACTTCATTTTCCTGGGGCCGACCGGCGTGGGTAAAACCGAACTGGTACGCGCGTTGTCCGAGTTCATGTTCGGCAGTGAGGATTCCCTGATCCGCATCGATATGTCTGAGTTCATGGAGAAGTTTGCGGTGTCCCGCCTGGTGGGCGCACCTCCCGGATATGTCGGTTATGACGAAGGTGGCCAGCTCACTGAAGCTGTCCGGCGCAAGTCCTACAGTTGCATCCTGCTGGATGAAATTGAAAAGGCTCACCCGGATGTTTTCAACCTGCTGCTGCAGATCTTCGATGACGGGCATCTTACCGATGCTAAAGGCCGCCGTGTTGATTTCCGGAACGCCGTAATCATCATGACCAGCAACATAGGCGCTGATCTTATACGCAAGGGTACGAGCCTCGGGTT
>JANYKH010000292.1 GCA_025358235.1 Chloroflexota bacterium | reverse complement strand
GGGCAAAAATTGTATAGATAAAATATTTTAAAATTTTTCCCCGAAAAACAAAATCTCCGTGAAAGTCACGCGCCCTCCCTTTATGGCGCATTATCATAGTTCCGCATATTACTCTTTCTCCCCTCCCCTGTCAAGCAGTTTCCGATTTATTTTTGCTTGACATTCTGGGCTAGGGAGGGTAGAGGGGGGAGGGGGTAAAATATATTTTTAAAAGGCTTGACATCCCCGCGAAAATCATTCATACTTACTCAGTCAGAAAAATTCACCCCAAAGGAATAACACCATGCGAAAACCATACGAAATTGAAAGAAACATAAATAACCTTTTTAGAATTGGGAAAGAGTTAGAATATACCCGGGGTTATCTGGGTTATCCCATGACTAAAAAAGATTCTGAAATCCTTAATACGGCTATGTGTATGATTGCTAAAATGATAAATAAAGAAAATAGTATTTTAGATCGTATACGCCGCCGCCAAATTCGCACCACTCAGAATCCAGCCCTCGCGCAAGGGGCCACCCCATGACCTCAGACCCCCTAAACCATGCCTGTCCCTGCCCGAAATGTCCGGGCGTCCATATTACGCGCGCCAAGGAATGCACCCGTTGCGGAAACGATTTAAATTCCCCCCGCATGACTCGCGGCGAAATGATAGAATTGATCGCGTTTACAAAGGGGTCATACAACCGCGCCGCCTCTGTAGTCCACCGCAAGCGCAAAGATTTAGAAAAATTCATACCCTCTAAAACCGATAAGTGGCTATTAGACTTGCAGGAAGTTTATGATGGCCGCGCCGAAATGCTCCGCGTAGAAATTTTATTTTTAAAAGGGGAATCAAAATGAAATTGCGTTATGGAAAATACCACCTCGCATTAGTTCATTCCGAGGGAGAACTATTAGCAGTAGGCGAATGGGTAAGTGGCTACGGGACACCCGCCGGGAAAATTATTTCGGCGCATGCTGCATACAGGCCAGACGGTCATTTTATTACTTTACATTACGCTGAGGGCATAGTCAGTGTATTTAAGGCTTTCAGCATAGAATTTGAGTATAGGGAGGTATCCAAAATCTAACCCCGCGCGCCGCATCCCGGCACACCTTTTCACACCACGAAGGAATAAAATGAATACTATCACCCCGCCTCTTACATCCCCCGAAGCAAAACCGAAATGGCAAAACGCATCGGACGAAACTCTTCCTGACCGCATCACGCTAGTCGTCCGCGAACCTATCGAAGGAACCTTTATAAAAATCATTAAAGATATTCCATCTAAGGAATTCGCCCCGTATTCTATGGCGGTCTGGGTTGATAAAAGCGGAATTGAATTCGGCCTCGCGTGCGGAAAATCAATCGCCGAACAAACCGCCAATCTTAAAGAGGGCGATTATTGCCGTATCGTCTATCTCGGTAAAATAAATCTCACCGGGGGTAAAACTTTTCAGAAGTATTTGATTCAAGTCGACCCCGATCATGTCCCGTTCTAAAAATTAAAACAAACCGCAACCCATCTAACTAAGCCGCAAACCAATAAGGAAAAACAAACCATGAGCGAAAAGAAAAAAACCAACACACCGACGGGGGAGGCTAAGCCTCTCGCCGGGATGGCGCTTGACATGGCCGCGCTGAAAAAGGCGGGCGTCTCTACGGCTAAGGCATGGCCCGAAACCGTGCTGATTGATGGCGTGTCCGTTCAGGCCCCATCCCGTGCCGACTTGGAAGCTACCGCCGCAATTTCGTCCGCGTGTTTTTCTGGCTACCGGAAAAATCTCGCAAAACTTGTCCGCGATAATCGCGCGAAAATCTACGGAGTCTAAACCATGAAACCTGGATATAAAACCTCTGAATTCTGGATGAGTCTTGCCGCTTCACTTTTCGGCGCTTTTACTCAAATTCATTCCACTGGCCCCGTCACTCTCGGAACCAGCGCGGCTACCGTGCTACCGATTTTGACCTATGCCTTTTCGCGCGGCTTGGCAAAATCCGGCGGCGGGGAATCCTGATTCATCCCCGCAAATAACTTTCCCCCGTTTGCGAGGCGGGGGATTTTTTTATTTTCCCAATTGCTCTGAAAGTTTTTTCAGTTCTTTATGCAGTGAAATAATCGTAACATCTTCCCCCGTCTCTTCGTCTGTATGACGCCTCTGCGTATTAGTTTTTATGAATGTAGAGATAGTCCACCAGCGCCGTTCATTCAGCAGGATATAAGCGGCCAGCATGCCGCCCGCGCTCCAAAATTGGGATGAAGTAATAGTGAGCGTCAGCATTTAACCCCCCCGCATGGAGGATGAAGCCGGGCCGCGATTGATGGCCTGCACGGGGACGCCCGTCCCGCCGCGTGATTCGCCAGAAAATTCTAGATTGTATGACAGCGAAATAAAAAATTTCGCCGCGTTAGGATATTCGGGGGAGCATGCTATAATCGTCATCACTTCATTCGGCGAAAAAACTAACCCGCCGGGAAAAGCAAAATGAGCGGATAACGCCCCATTAACGCCGCCGTCAAATTTTATATTTTCAAGCGACGGCGGCGTATTCCATTCGTAAGGTTGCGTGAGGGGTTGCCGCGCGTTTCCCTTTAGAATTAAAATCCGCCCGATGAATGCTTGAGTGTAATACAAAAAATTAGCGGCATTCATTCCGCCCGCACCGTAAAACGGGCGCGTATTGGGAATGTAATTGACCGTGACAGACTTCAAAATTTTAGTCTGCCCTTCACCGATTTCAAAGCGCAAGTCACCCGGCGCAGCTGCCAGCGGGTCAGAGTTAAAAGCAGATGGAGACATGCCGCCATCCGAACCGCCGCCCCATCCGCCGATACCACCACCACCGCCGCCGCTTGGATTAGCCATGATTTTTTCCTTATGCTTCCGCTGCCATTGCGGAGATTTTTTTAACTTGGTTGATAACTTCCTCTTTGCCGACTATCAAAACGAAACCGAAAATTATGAGAATAAATCCGCCGACTGTAAAAAATAAAGGCATCATGGCCGAAATTAGTCCGCCTTTAGCTAACTGATAAACAGAACCAATTTCAGCGCCCGCGCGGCTTGACGCGTCTATGCTCTGCTGCTTTTCTATCGCTAGCGCGTCCCGCAATCCATTCTCGCGTTTAAGTTTCGCGTCGGCAGCTGCGCCCGCTTCACTTTGACGCTGGACATCGGCTGGACTGCCCTGCAAATTCCCGCCGCCTATGCCCGGAATTTTAGATGAACCCCCCCCACCGCCAAGGCCGGGAAGGCCACCGCCAAGGCCGGGGATTGAAGGAAAAGAAAAGCCGAACATTTTATTTTATGTATGAATACGCGACGATTACCAGCACAATAATAACCACCGCAATAATTAATTTAACCATGTCGGTCACACTCCGGAGGGCCGCCCGAATAAGACGCCATCCCGAAAACTAGCAGCACTATTAAAAATGCACTGATAATAAGATTCGACATACTCACGACGCGCCCCCCTTGAATTTTTTATAAATGAAATATCCGGCGACGCCTACGCCGCCCAAAATCAAAATTAAAACAATCGGGGACATGCCACTACTGCCGCCGCTCTGGTCTGGAACCATAATCACACCGTTACCGATGCCGTTTCCAGCACCGGCGGGCAAAGAATTTTGTCCGCTTGCGGCGTCATATGCGGTAATGGCGGGATCAACCGGGACGGGGGGTATATTGCCCGTCCCGCCATTGGGGCGCGGCCATTGACGCGGAAACATGCCCGCCCGATTCCATTTCGGATTGTTTCCCGGCCATCCAGCGCCGCCGACATCCCGGCCATCGGTATAATTCGGATCGGGATAATTATCCTGACGCGGCCCCGCGCCGCCCCATCCGCCGTATCCGTCGTTGCCTTCACCCGCCCAAAATGGCGGCGTGCGGGGTTGCGGGGGCGGGGGCGGGCTGTCATTCTGAGGAGGCCCGGGCGGCCCGCCGCCGGACGGGACAACTACGGACGGACGCGGTTCAACAAAACGCGGGAATTGACGGCCGGGCATAGGCATTTTATCCCCCAAATCCTTTTAATATTCCACCACCACCACCACCGCCGCCAAACATGCTTAGCAGGCCGCCGCTTGAACCCATTGCATTAGTTCCAGCCGGGCCGGAATTCGTCACGCTCGCGCCCGTAAATGTTCCTGCAATTCCGGCGAGAATTGAGTTGACATTATAATTTGATTCTGCCATGTGCTGCGTATCTAACGCGCGCTTGGCATTATCATAATTATACTGTATAGCCAGCGTGTCATTACTAGCGGCTAACTTTCCGAGTGTTAAATTATTTTCTAGGCTCATTCTGCCGAGAAGATAATCCGTGAG
>JANYKH010000272.1 GCA_025358235.1 Chloroflexota bacterium | reverse complement strand
TAAAATCCCGAGTCCAGCGATAATGAATATGCCGAGCGTCAGCGAAAGGTTGTAATAAACGATTGAAGAGGATGGCAATATTATTAAGAGGGCGATGAAAAATAACGGCAGACCGGCAATCCAGAGATAGTCCACCGACCGGCCCCGCAGATAATCAATTGTAAACTGGAAAACGAAGTAAACGGCGATAAGAAACACAAACAGCGGTGAGCCCATCCATGTCAGCATATAAATCGCCAGGGACAACCCGCCCAGGACAGCAAAGATCAAAGGGCGGCGCAGGACTTTCCAGTCCATCTTGCGTACGTGTTCCAGGGATACATTCCGTTCCTGTCCGGATTTAACTGCAAGAATCAAAAACATCAAGGCGACTGCGGTAAACAGGCTTTCCGCTACGTGGTGGTCCGTGAAGCCGATGATAGAGCGCCCCAAAAATTCGCCGGGGAGAATGGATACGAGCCCCGCGGCGATAACACCCGCCCAACGGCCCGCCAACGCCCGCCCGATGAAAAACACCGGAATCGTCACCGCAGCTCCCAGCACCGCCGGGAAATAGGCGGAGACTGTATCGATGAAAGTCGGCGAGGGTGAACCAAAGCTCAAGACTTTAATTACGCCGGCCAGCAGCCAGTCAAAGAAATGCAGGTTGTCCAGGGATTCCCCGCCCGGGAAGATGGTATAGGGGTCAAACGTCATCAAATGAGGAAAGTTTTGGAGCAGGTTATCGATGATGCGCATATGCCAGTAGGCATCTACGCTGGAGAATTTAATCCCCGCATCGGTAAACACGCTGCTGTAAGGAACGACTGCTCTAAAATAAAGGGCGACCGCAAAAAAGAAAGCGACCAGCGCGCCGGTAATTAAACCCGAAGGCAGCTTACGCATGTATCTCCTTGAAGCCAGACATCCCAGCCGCCCAGCTTGGTTTTAAAACACAATCTCTTGCATTATGAATCCACGTGTAAATCGTGTCAAGCGGGGCAGGGCGCTCAGGGGTTGGTCGGGCCTTGCGGCGTCTCGCTCAAAACCGCGCCGAGATATTCCCGGTCCAGGCTGGTAAAAGAGCTCAAGATCTTTAGGAAACCCCGGTAAAAATCTGTCACCGCAAATTTATCAGCCTCGTTGCAATAGTTTTTTATCCACCGTCCCATATGGGCACTGATAAACTCATATTCAATCGTCAATGTCTGCCGGCCGTCCTGGCCTGAAGACCATTGGCTCTGTTCCTGAAGGCAAAGGTTTTTAAGGAAATCCAGCTCGATGCATAAAAAGTCAGGGGATTCCGGGGTGCCTTCTTCCAGCGCAAGACCTGTAGCCCGGTAAACCTCGTTTATCTCCAGCGCGGCGGCCGCCATGGTGCAATCCGTCCGGTAAAGGCCCTCGTACGGCGGCTTCAATCGCTGGTCGCCGGTCCCCCTCACCAGCACTGTCCTGTCGATAGAAAGTTCCTTCAAAATATCTTTTTCAGCGCGATTGGCGATTTGTTTTTGATAGGCCTTTATCAGTCTGACCCCTTCCCCCAATTCATCACTCCCCACGTTAGCAAAATCATCTATAAAACCGCTTATTCGGCCATCTTTAATCCGGGCTATCAGTTCCCCGTCCGGCAGGCTGCCGAAGACGTTGACCAGCAGGCCATACGTATTGGCCCGGCCACCCGCCACCCCGGCATATTCCAATGCGTTAATTCTTTTATTTTCGGCCATTTTATTCCAGCGTGAAGTAGAAAGTGGTACCATTGCCTACTTCGCTTTCCGCCCAGATTTCCCCGCCGTGCCGGTGCAATATGCGGCGCACCGTCGCCAAACCTATGCCCGAACCCGGAAAATCCTTTTCCGAATGCAATCTCTGGAAGGGTTGAAATAGTTTCTGTGCGTGCGCCATGTCAAAGCCGACGCCGTTGTCCCGGACGTAAAAGACCGGCTTACCGTCGCGCATTTCCGCGCCGACTTCAATTTTCGCGTTGTCATTTTTGCCGGTATATTTCCAGGCGTTCCTCAGCAGATTCTCCAGCGCAATCCTGGCCAGTCCCGGATCAGCATTGGCCGTTAACCCCGGATGAACTATTAACTCCACCTGTCTTTCCGGCTCGGCCTGTCTCAACCCGGCCACAACCGACCCGGCGATAGCCGAAAGATCCGTCTTTTCTACCTTCATCGGCAGGCGGCTGAGGCGCGACAATCCCAAAAGGTCTTCAATCAGGTTGGACATTTTAGAGACTGAAACACCGACGGTTGCGATATAGCCTCGCCCCCTTTCGTCCAGAGACCCGGCATAGTCCTCTTTCAGCATGTTGCTGAACCCGTCTATCGTCCGCAATGGTGCTCGCAGATCGTGGGAAACAGAATAATTAAAGGCTTCAAGTTCACGGTTGACCGCTTCAAGCTGTTTATTGGCGTTGTCCAGCTTGGAGGCATGTTCGTTCAACTTGATTTCGTTCTGTTTCAAATCCCGCAGCAATAGAGCGTATGGCTGGCTGATGCCGGTTTCAAGGAATGCCTTGTAAATCAGGTAAAAAGCCAGGATGTTAAAGAGATGTCCCGCCAAATTCATTAAATCATAGACACCAACGTATGAAGTAAAACACAACTCGGCGGCAACGGTCAGCACGATAGAGGCATACAACAAGTTTAAAATGCCCCGGTCAAATTCCCGGCGTTTGCGGTAAAGCAGCCACATGCCGAAAACAAAAAATGCGCTGATGACATATTCGCTGATAATCTTGAACGGCGTCAGTCCCACCCCGTCGACGTAGCAAACCGGAAAAACACCGGCGAAAATGCTAACCATAACAAGGGCGGTAACAGCAAAATAGCCGGTAAAAACCAGCCCCGGTTTAAGATTCCGCCCTAAAAACAGGGGCGCCGCCAGGAAGGAAAATGCCTGCATGTACCGGGCGGCTATCCAGAGCTGGGTCGGCAGATTGGAGCCGAATTGGGGGAAAACACCCATTCCCTTGTAAGCCAGGGTGTGAATAACATCAATGAAACCGGTGAACAGAAACGAAATGCCGATAATCACCAGGTAGTTATTTTTGATGAATCTCCGGGCGTTCCAGGTAATTACAAAAATGCCCAGGGAGATGATAATTGCGAATATCTCGACCAGGGAGTGGAACAGCAAATAGCTGTAAAGGCTCGTGGCATAGAGCCCTGCAATAATGACTGCGAACACCAGTACGGGGTATATTTGGCTTGGGGTTATCCGCTTCGGCATTATTTATCCAGGTAAACCGGTTTTGTTCCTGCTGAGTCTGGAATGACACATTATACAATGATTAGTTTGCAAATGTTAAGCGGAAAGGACCAAAGGTAATACCCGGAGAAAGACAAAGACCCCCTACCCCTTAACTACCGCGATCGGCCGCGTACGTACCACTATTTTGGAGATGCCCGCGTCATGGGCCGTCTGCACTACATCGGCAACGTCTTTGTAAGCTTCAGACGCCTCCTCCGCCAGCCCTTTCAGGCTGCCGGTACGCACCATGATACCCTTCGCTTCGAGTGTTTCCAGGACGTCCCGTCCTGTCTGCTGCCGCTTGGCCGCGGTCCGGCTCTGGAGCCGCCCCGCCCCATGACAGGTTGACCCAAAAGTTTCTTTCATCGCCTGCTGCGTCCCCACCAGGACATATGAAGCCCTGCCCATATCCCCCGGAATCAGGACCGGCTGCCCTATTTTGGCATATTTAGCAGGGATGTCAGGGTGGCCGGGGGGAAAAGCCCGCGTCGCCCCTTTCCGGTGAACGCAGACCTTCATTTTACGCCCGTCTACCTCGTGCTCCTCAATCTTGGCAATGTTGTGCGCCACGTCATAAATCAATTCCAGACCGGCCTCTTTTTCGCTGATGCCCATTACCTGGCAAAACGCCTCGCGCACCCAGTGCGTAATGCACTGCCGGTTGGCCCAGGCATAGTTTGCCGCGCCGCGCATGGCGCTCATATAAGCTTCTGCTTCCGCCGATTTCACCGGCGCGCACGCCAGCTGCTTATCAGGCACTTCGATGCCGTATTTACTCATGGCATGGACCATGGTTTTGATATAATCGTCTGCCGTCTGGTGCCCCAATCCCCGCGACCCGCAGTGCACCAGTAGCACTATCTGGCCTTTCCGCTCCAGCCCCATCGCCCGTGCAATCTCCGGTTCGAATATCTGGTCCACGGCGTCGACTTCCAGAAAATGGTTGCCGGAACCAAGCGTGCCCAACTGGGGGGTACCCCGCTCTTTGGCCTTTTGACTCACCAGAGAGGGGTCAACATGCTTCATTTCGCCGTTTTCTTCTGTTGTTTCCAGGTCTTCGGTTCGTCCATAACCCCGCTCCACCGCCCACCTCGATCCTTTCACCAGCACCTGGTCGATTTCCTTGCCCTTGAGCTTGACCTTGCCTTCAGAACCCACGCCTGAAGGTACGCTGCGGAACAGCGCTTCCACCAGTTCCCGTTTTCGCGGAGCTACATCCTTTTCATCGAGATTAGTTCGCAAAATGCGCACGCCGCAGTTGATATCAAAGCCCACCCCGCCCGGTGACACTACCCCGTCCTCCAAACGCATCGCCGCCACCCCGCCAATGGGAAATCCATAGCCCCAGTGGATATCCGGCATGGCCATCGAGTTGCGGATAATGCCGGGCAAAAAGGCCACGTTGACCACCTGTTCCAGCGCCTGTTCTTCTTTGATGCTCTCGATCATTTTGAGGCTGGCATAAACCAGACCGGGCACGCGCATGCCTTTTTTATAACTTGTAGGAATTTGCCACCGGTTGGCGTCGATTTGTTTGAGGGGTCCGTTCCATCCGGCCAAGGTAAGCCTCCTAGACGTCGAATATAACCGTGACCTCATGCTTTTCGGTGTCAACTTTAAGCATGTGGTAGGTGGCGGACTTCACCCCGATTTTGATTTCATGGCGCGTCGGGTCAAACCGTTCCCCGTAACAGACCGCTTTCAGCCGCCTAGGATTGATCTCTTGGATATCGAATCTCTTGAAGAGTAACATCTCGACGTCAACCCGGTAGAGCAGGGAATTGAGCCATTCGAAGAGCAGCGCCTCGTAATCTTCCTCGTCCACTTCCACCGTCCGAGAAACTTTTTCCTGCACGGTATTCAGGTCAGTCATAATGCAGAACATGCCGTACGCTGCGTTGCCAAAAGCTTCCGCAAGGTCTTTGCCATAGGCTTTCAATCCAACGTCCGCTGTGTGGTCGATCAGCTGAAATCTTTCCATAGTTAGATTATCGTTACACAGATTATGGGGAGTCAATACGGATAATCACGCAGTTTAAAGCCGCATGTTGTGCTGAATCCGGCCTACTTTATGGCTGCTATCCCGTCCGTCATTTCAAATGAGACAGGCTTAATTTTTAACTGTGTCACAAGAATGATACCAACCAGAATAAATGCCGAAGAAGCCCAGAACGCGATCGAATAGTTGCCGTAAATATCGTAAAACATGCCCATAAAAACAGTACCGGCCGCCCCGCCTATCAATCCCCCGATATTGGCTACCGCCGTGATTGCGCCATGCGACCGCATCCCGAACAGGTCAGCTACCGTGGTGGTAAAAGCCATTCCCGGCCCCCCGTTGCCCAATCCGAAAAGCGCCGCGCAGGCATAAAACCCCAGCAGGTCATTTATAAATTGCAACCAGAGCAGCGAAATGCCCACCATTATAAAACCGGATACCAGAATAAGTTTGTTGCCGACTTTTTCCTTGATAAACCCGCTGCCAATCCGCCCGATGACATTAAAAATTCCGTAAAACGTGAGGATTCCGGCGGCGGCAACTGCTGGTAGCCCCATATCTGTAGCATAAGGCACAACGTGAACGACGACAGACCAGGAACTGACGCCCAGCGTGAAATAACTCGCGGACAAAAGCCAGAACTGACGGCTCTTCATGCCTGCCCCAGGGTAACTCCCACTCTGCTGCTCAACGCCGCCCCGTTTTCTTCTTCTCCGTACGGTTTTAAACCCATCTCAGCAGGGTCTTTACGCAGCAACCTCGAAGCCAGAACAATCAGGATTAGTGCCCCAGCCCCAGCTTAAACGTAGGTTAGCCGCCACCCCACCAGCGTGATCAGCCACCCGATCACCGGCCCGAATATTAACGGCCCCCCACCCACCCCTGACGAAACTATCCCTACCATGAGTCCGCGCTTTTTAATGAACCACCGGGAAGTGGTGGAGGTGAGGGGAATATAACTCGTGCTCATCCCCGCCGCAATCACAATGGCGTACAGAGCATACAGTTGCCATACCGCTCCCAGAAAATACAGCAGAATATGGCCCACACCGAAGATGACTCCGCAGATCGCGGCCATTTTCCTCGGACCAAGGCGGTCGTTAAGCCGGCCCGTGAAAATAAAGGCCGAGCCGAACATGATGACAAAGACCGAATAAGCCCCGGAAGCCAGGGCGCGGGGCCATCCGAATTCGGCGGCGACCGGTTTCAGGAAAACACCAAAGCTGCCGGTGACGCCAAAACAGCACGCCATAATCAGTAAACTGGCCGCGGCGACGATGTAGCCGTAGTAAATGCCCTTCCCGCGCACGGGTCTCGGCTTTGTTTTTTCGGCGTTCATAACTAAGCACTTTAGCTTGCAACGGGTATAAAATCAAGTGCGAAACGTAATAAGTATATCCTCGTATTGCCCTTCCCTTCATCACCGGGCTAAAATTTAACCGCGTTGCATGTTACCCGGGAGGGATATGACTATGGAATGGCAGGAATTAATCGCCGACGGTTTTTCCCGCGTGCTCGAAGTGCTGGAACCAGCCTTTGATGGCCTCACTCCCGCCGATTTAGACCTTCGCCCAAATGAACAAGCTAACAGCATGGGCTGGACCGCCTGGCACCTTTGCCGGGGCGCGGACGCCCAGATTGCCGCCCTCATGGGAGCCAACCAGGTCTGGACGGAAAAAGCCTGGTTCACTAAATTTAAAATGCCACCGGATCCCGATAATACCGGCTACGGCGCTTCTTCTGAGGAAGTCGGCAAATTCCGTTCGCCGGAGCCTGCCGTAATTCTGGGCTATTACCGAGAAATCATGGCCCACACCAAAAAGTATCTATCTTCACTCGGGCTGTCAGACCTGGACCGTAAACTTGACGAGACCTGGTTTCAGCCGGTGCCCACAGTGGGCATCCGCCTTGTCAGCATATTGGCGGATTCGCTGGAGCATGCGGGTGAAATCGCCTATATCCGCGGACTGGTCAAAGGGAACGGGTGGCAGGGCTAGGCCTGTATTCCTCATTTACTTACCTGTTATAATATCGCGATGTTCCACCACAGAGGATTTATCCCGGCTCTGATCTGTTTTATCGTTCTTTTTATTCCGCTCACCTGGCAGGCGTGGCTGGAACTTGTTCCCCCCTCCGGCGCCCAAATCCCCTTTCTTTCCTACCTTATCTTTGCCTGCCTGTACCTGATTCTGTTCACGGGCTGCATTTTGCTCGGCATCGGCTTGTCCCGCCGGCATAAAATCCTTCTAACAGCCTCGATACTGTTTTTGGTGGTTGATGCCGCGGTGGTCGCCGTCCTGGTCACCATCAGGTACCTGCTGACACGGAATTTTTAAAATTGTAAATGGACAGGACTGTTGTAAATTTAACGGTTTCC